>JAUREJ010000042.1 GCA_030827475.1 Candidatus Poseidonia sp. | reverse complement strand
AACATCATTTTCTCCGACGACGTCTCGATGCTCGGCCCGTCGTTCACCATCCGAAAGTTCGCTGAGGAGACCATTTCGGTGGTTCAACTCATCAAATGGGGCACCATGTCGGCTCAACAAGCTGCCTACATTTGGATCTGCCTCGAGTACGGCATGTCCGTCTTGGTTTCGGGGGAAACCGCTTCAGGAAAAACCACCACCCTCAATGCCATTCTCCCCTTCATTGACCACAACGTCAAGATCTACTCTGCCGAAGACACGCCTGAGGTCAAGGTGCGGCACAAAATATGGCAGCGACTCGTGACCCGTGACGCCAAGAACGAAGATTCCCGGGTGGAGATGTTTGACCTGCTCAAGGCCGCTCTGCGAAGCCGACCGCGCTACATCATCATCGGTGAGATTCGAGGTGTTGAAGGTGCGACGGCCTTCCAGGCCATGCAAACAGGTCACCCGGTCATCGCCACCTTCCACGCATCCTCCATCGTGAAGATGATTCAGCGATTTACAGGTGACCCCATCAACGTCCCGATTCGATTCTTTGACAACCTGAACTTCGCCATCTTCCAAGAAGTGGTGGAAGCCCCCGGTGGCGGGATTGCTCGCCGTGTCACGGGGATTGACGAGGTCATCGGGTACAACAAACACAGCGACGGTGTGCTCACCCGTGGCATGTTCGAATGGGATCCTGTCAAAGACAAGCATTACTTCCGAGGTATGTTCCAATCTCACCTCTTGGAAAACAAAATTGCTGCTATGGCGGGATTCGCCAACAAGCGGGACATCTACGATGAAATGTTGCGAAGAGCCGATGCTATCCAGCGCATGGCCGACCGCGACCTCACCCATTACGACGACGTGTTTGACCTGCTGGGCCTGTACTACTCCAACGGGTGGGAGCATTTTGACCGAGCCATCGGCACCTGGGTTGGGGTCAATCACAAGTGAGGATGATGGGTCATGGAGCGAATGCCCATCTGGCAGCTGGCCATTCGTCGCCTCGAAATGCCGGTCTCTCGCTTCCTTGCGCTGTATGTAGCCCCCGTCGTTGGCGTGACCTTTTTTCTTGGAATTTTTCTCGTTTTCTTGACCGGCGGTCTGGCTGAAGGGGCCTTGTTTTCGGGCATCACCGGTGTCCTCTTCGTGATGTTGTTGACGTTGATGGCTGCGGTCGCTGCGGTTGCTTTTCCGGTGCTTGAAGTGCAGCGTTCAGCGACGCTCATCGAGGCGGAAATGCACATGTTCATTACGCGTATGGGGATTCTGTCCATCGGTGAAGTCGGCGCTCAATCCATCTTTGATATTTTGAAACAAATGCGCGATTACGGTGAATTGGCTTCGGAAGTCCAACGTATTGAAACGCTGGTGGACAAATGGCACACCTCCCTCCCCGAAGCCGCCCGAATTGTTGCTCATCAAAGCCCGAGTCCGTTGTGGTCGGATTTTCTCGACCGAATGGCGTTTTCGATCGAAGCCGGGCAACCCATCGATGATTTCATGCGGTCGGAGCAAGAAACCATTGCTGAGCAATACAACACCCTCTACGATACTCGCCTTGAATCGGTTGACACGCTCAAGGAAATTTACGTCTCCCTCGTGACGGCTGGCCTGTTCGGCTTGGTGATTGCCGGCATCCATCTCGTGCTTTTTGAGGTTGGTTCATCCGACGATACGCCCATCGAAGTGGCCAGTCGTCTGCGTTTCTTGCTGCTGGCTTCGTTGTTGTTTTTGTTCATCCAAGTCGGGGCCGTCTTTGCTTTTCGGGCGACGATACCGAAAGACCAGACTTTTGCACGAGACGAGCTTGATACCCCGTTTCGAATCAATTTCCTACGTTCTTTGATCATGTCCAGCTTGGTCACGTTGGCTTTGTTGATTCTCTCCTTGCTGACGCTGATCTGGGTTTGGGAGGATTTAACCTCCCAGTGGGATAAGTACGGTCTGCTTTTCATGGCCGTCCCGTTCTCCCCTCTCTTGATTCCGGCAGCTCTGGTGCGGCGCGAAGAAAACCAAATTCAACGACGGGACGAAACTTATCCGGACTTTATCCGTGCACTCGGTGGTACCGCTCAAGCGCGCAATTATGAACCATCAGCAACCATCAAAGCGCTTCGGGGCATCGATTTCGGTATGCTGGACAATTCCATTGACCGCTTGGAAAAGCGTCTCTCCACTCGAATTGACTCCGACCGAGCGTGGGATTATTTCACGGCCGACACCAATTCTGCTGTGATTTCAAGGTACACTCGTATTTATCTCGAAGGCGCCCAATCCTCGGGAAAACCCGCCGAGACCGCCGAAATGGTCTCTCGGTCCGTGGGGAACCTCCTCTCCTTGCGCAACCGACGCTCGCTCTCGGCTAACACGATGTGGGGTGTTGCTCTAGGTTTGTTGATCTCCAGCGTGGCTTCCTTGAACGTGACCACCGCCATCGTTCTTCAGTTGGGTGAAGCCATTGCTGGCGTCGCCAACGGTCTAGGGGACACGGACGTCAGTACCCTCGCCGATTTCGGCGGGGGTGTGGCACTTCCTGTGATGGAAGATGCCTCTTCGGTTGATGAAAATATTCGGATGTTAAAACTCATCATCTCCATTCTGGTTCTGATGCAGATCGTGGCGGTGTCATCCATTGCTACACGTCTGAGAGGAGGAACAAAAACCAGTGCCATTGGTCAAATGATTCAACTCACGTGGATTGCGGGCCTCGCCTCCTTCGTGACCGCTGTGGTCCTTGAGGGCGCAGGCAGCATCTTCAGCGTATAATCTACGGCAATATTATACCCCGTTTGCTCCTTTTTTATTCCATGCAAGCCCCCTTGCCTCCGCCAGCAGCCCCCGCAGCCTCGCCGTACCAACCGCCCGCTGGAGCGATGGGGAAAGCCAACATGTACACCTTTTCGAAGTGGCTCATGATCAGCCTTGCCATGCTGGTCATCGCCTCGGCCTTTGCCCAGTTGCCCTTGGCTTCCTCAGCACCAGACATTTCAGATTACGACCTCACTGACGAAAAGGAAGCCGAACAGTACGACGATGATGTGGACGGTTACGCCACACAAATCTCCGTGTTCGGTGCATTAGCGGCCGTTCTCCAAACCGGCTCCTTGACCTTGCTGGCCTACGCCTTTGTTCGAGAAGCACAGGAAGAAACGGGTCAGCACGTCGGCATGCGCATTACGCTCATCTTGGGTGCCGTCGTGCTCATCACGAGCATCGTGGGTCGCAGCTTCTCGCTGTTTTGAGCCTCAACGTTTCATCTCTTCCTGAATGCGCTTCTTTGTGGCCGCCCACGAACAGATGGGGCACTGCGTGAGGTCGTGAAAGCGCGCAGGGCAATACTCCCTGCCGAAGAAGATGATTTGGAGATGAAGGTCGTTCCATTTTTCACGGGGAAACACGGCTTTGAGGTCGCGCTCCGTTTTATCCACCGTGGTTCCGTTGGAAAGACCCCATCGGGCGGCAAGGCGGTGGATGTGCGTGTCAACGGGAAAAGCGGGAACACCGAAGGCTTGGGACATCACGACCGAGGCCGTTTTGTGACCCACGCCCGGCAATGCTTCGAGGGCTTCGAAGGACGCTGGCACTTCGCCACCGTGCCGTTCAACGAGCATCTCCGACAGGCGTTTGATGTTCTTGGCTTTGGTTGGGGCGAGGCCGACCTGGCGGATGTCCGTAAGAATGGTCTCAACATCGAGTGCAGCCATTTCAGCGGCTGAACTGGCCTTTGCGAAGAGCGCAGGCGTGACTTCGTTGACCTTCAGATCGGTGGTTTGAGCGCTCATCAAGACAGCGACGAGCAGTTCGAACGGGTTGGAATGGTCCAGAGGAATCGGAATGACGGGATAAAACGCTTCCAATTGTTCGGCAATGCGGTCCGCCTTGTCCTGCCGCTTCACGCCTTCACCTAACCCTCGTACGTGGCGCTGTACTCCTCGCCGGTTTGCCAGCCGAAGTAGAGGCCAAGAGCGACGGAGGTGAGCGGGATGCCGTTGCAAATCAGCGTCTCAAGGGGTTCGCTGTCGGGTTTCCCGCTGATGTACCACACCAAAAGCGCCAGAAGAAGGCCGGGAAGGACCATCATGGTGCCCATGATGACGGTTCGGAGGGTGCGCATGATGCTTCCAACGCCCCGTGCATCATCAAGGTGTGCTTCACGCCCGTTGTCGCATGTGTTCGGCGAGGGTTGCCCCGTCAAGCGCATTGAGCGTGTCGTGAGCTTCAATCCAGCCTTTGCGAGCCGTCATCACGCCGTAGGCGATGTCGCTCAGTCCACGAATGGAGTGGGCATCGGGATTGATGGCAACCGGAACGCCAAGTCCCTTGGCGTGTTTGCACAAGCGCCAGTCCAAATCCAAGCGGTACGGGCTCGCATTCAATTCAATGGCCTTGAGGCGCCCGTTGTCGTTGTGTTCGGCCATGTGTTCGAGCACGGTGAACAAATCCACCTCGTAACCTTCTCGGCCTTGGAGAATGCGCCCGGTCGGGTGGCCGAGCACAGTGGTGGCGGGGTGGTCGATGACCTTGAGCAACTCTTCGGTGTTCTCGACTTCGTCCCTGCCTCGCCATTTTGTCATGGCGTGCACGCTGGCCACCACATAATCCAATTCAGCGAGCACATCGTCGGGATGGTCGAGTTTTCCGCCCTCGAGGATGTCGGATTCCACGCCGTGGAACAAACGGAAATCAACGCCTTCCTCGGCCCATGACGCATTGTAGGCTTTGATGGTCCGCCCCTGTTCCAGCAGGTCGGCTGAGCTCGCACCGTTGGCGATTTTCAACGTGGGGGAGTGGTCGGCGATGCCGAGCCAATTCCAGCCCATTTTGCGGGCCGTGTCCGCCATCAACTCGAGACTCGCCTCGCCGTCGGAGAGCGTGGTGTGGTTGTGCAAGGCTCCACGGATATCCCCCATTTGGATGAGGTTGGGAAGGCTGCCGCTGGCGGCAGCATCCACTTCGCCCATGTCTTCGCGCAATTCTGGCGGGACATACGCCAAGTCAAGGTGCGCATAGATGGCGGCTTCGTCCGCTGCTGAAAGCGAATGAACGGCCGCCTCCATGCCCTTGAGTTCGCCCGCCATTGCCTCGGGGATAAGGCCGAATTCGTTCAAGCGCAAACCTCGGTCAATGGCGCGTTGCCGCATGGCAATGTTGTGTTCCTTGCTTCCGGTGAAGTAGGCCAGCGTGAACGGCTCCACATGAGGCGGGACCAAACGAACCTGAGCATCGATGGTGCCCCCGGCCTCGAGTTGTTCGTAATCGTCGCCTCCAATCGCATCGAGCACGTTGGGGTCGATGTGGCCCACGGTGAAGGATTCGTCGAAAATCGTGGTGTCCAGAATCAGGCTGATCTTTGAATCCCCAGCTCCTTTGACATCGGCGATACCGGAGAGGTTCAAGATGGCGTTCGCCACCATTTCATGGTCGGCATCGTCAACCGCCACCACGACGTCGAGATCTCCAATCGTGTCCTTTCGACGCCGAGCGCTCCCGGCGAGGGTTGCTCGGTGGACGCCGTCCAAGGCGGCGATTTTTCGCTGGAAGGCCTCGCCGTAGCGCAGCCCGATGTCAAGGCGGCGACGGGCGCGGAATCGGGAGAGGAGTTCAATCCCGTCGAGCATGCGTTGCTGCGATTTCGCGCCAAAGCCCTTCATCGGGGCAATTTTGTTGTCCAAGGCGGCTTGCTTGAGGCTGGCCACCGAGTCAACGCCGAGTTCATCCGCCATGAGTTTGATTCGCTTGGGCCCAAGGCCAGGGATGCCGAGCATCTCGATGAGTCCGGGCGGCGTTGAGGTGTGAAGTTCGACCCAGTCGTCGGGCCATTTTCCTTCGCCGATGGCTTGGCTCAGTGCGCTTCCGAGGCCCTTTCCGATGCCTTTCATGTCGAAAATTTCGCCGCTCGCCACCAGTTCACCGAGGTCTTCGGTCAAACTGCCGAGCATGCGGCTGGCGTTCTGGTAAGAGCGGACGCGAAACACGTTGGCCCCCTGAAGTTCGAGCAGGACGGCCACCTGATGAAGCACGTTGGCGACCTGGTTGCGAGAGAAAAAGGGAGGACCGGTCGGTCGTGGTTTTGGAAGTGCAAACGTGCCGCCGGCCATGGACTCAAGAGGCTGTCAACCCTCTACAAAGGTTCGCCAAGCCCATTGTTCAAGAAGCAAGGGCGTGTGGGAAGACCATGGTTGAGGCGGCGCTGGTTGAGGTCGTAGCGGAGGCCTTGTGCGGTCTCTCAGCAGTGCTGTTCACCTTCATTGCGACGTTTTCCCGGTCGCCAAAGGCTGAAGCGGCGGCTCAGAACCTCATTTTCTTCCTGCTCATCGCAGCCGCCATCGTGCTGTGGATGCTCCCGAGCGTGGGGGGGTCACTTTGGGGTTCGAGTTACCTGCCCCGTCCGTTGGCCTTGTTTTGTGTGATCCTGGCGCTCTCGGCTCGGATGAACATCAAGGGAGAGAACGTCTCGTTTGGGGCAAACCCTCACAGCATCGGTCGCAAGAAGGAAGAGGAGTGATCAAACGATTTCGCCCTGAGGGCCTTCGTCATTCTTTTCGTGGTCCCCGGCACCCTCTTGAGCTTCTTTGGCCATTTTTTGGTCGATGAAGGTCCGCATGTATTCCGGGAGTTCTCCGTTGACGAAGATAACATCGTTGACGGCGTCGAGTTTTTTCAGCGAGTAGTAAATTTGCATCGCCGTCATCGGCGTGGATGAACAGCCCGTACATCCTCCGTCGAGCGAGAGCATGATGTTGCCGTCGGAAGTATCGATGACGGTGACCACGCCGTCGTGTTCGTCAAGCACCGCTTGAACGGGCCCGATTTCAGCGAGGATTTCCTCGGCCGTGATGACCATGGTACGGGGACCGCTTCCCCCTCTTTGAACGATTGCCCCTGAGCGAACCCGCTGCCCGATGTCGTGCTGGCCTTGAAAACCGGAACAAAGGGCAGTTTTCGGTGGGAACGGCTTATGAAGGGTTCTCAAGTGGCGAGGGGCAACAGGTGATACTGATGATGGAAAATATTGCACTGATTTCAGCAGCCGCAGGCGCCCTTGGTTTGGTGATTGCGTTCGTGCTCTACCAGCAAGTCAACAAAGTGAAGATCGATAACGATGTGGTCGCTGACATCACGGAAGAAATCCAAAAAGGCGCCATGGCGTTCCTCTTCGCCGAGTACCGTGTGCTCGCCATCTTCTGTGTGGTCGTCGGCGGGTTGCTGGCCATCATCAACGACGCCAACACGGCCATTGCCTTCTTCCTCGGTGCGATTGCTTCCGTCCTCGCCGGCTTCTCCGGCATGCGTGCGGCAACATCGGCCAACGGCCGAACCGCCATGGCCGCCAAGTCCGATGGCCGTGCAGGTGCTCTCGCCGTTTCGTACAACGGCGGCGCCGTGATGGGCCTTTCTGTGGGTGGCTTGGGATTGCTTGGAATCTCGCTCGTTGCTCTTTGGCTCGACGCTGAAGGTGGCGCTGACCTGTCCGCAGCTGCTGGCTTCGGTATGGGTGCGTCCTCCATCGCTCTTTTCGCTCGTGTGGGTGG
Source organism: Candidatus Poseidonia sp. (assembly GCA_030827475.1). Lineage (GTDB taxonomy): Archaea > Thermoplasmatota > Poseidoniia > Poseidoniales > Poseidoniaceae > Poseidonia. Next base: position 4,490 of record JAUREJ010000042.1, on the reverse strand, counting down.
CGGCATTTACACCAAGGCCGCCGACGTGGGCGCTGACCTCGTCGGTAAGGTCGAAGCAGGTATTCCTGAAGACGACCCTCGCAACCCCGGTGTCATCGCTGACAACGTTGGCGACAACGTCGGTGACGTGGCCGGTATGGGTGCTGACATCTTCGAGTCCTTTGTTGGCTCCATCATTGCCGCCATGATCATCGCCAGCACGGCCGAGAGCACGGCCGACACCTGGGGCGTTGACTACGTGATGATGCCCATTCTCCTCGGCTTCATCGGCTACATCGCCTCCATCATCGGCGTGTTTTCCATGGGCTTCCTCAAGAACGGAAAAGACCCAGCGGTTGCCTTGCGCAACACCACCTTCATCGGCGCCTTGCTCTTTTGGATCGGCGGTTACGCCGCCATTAGCCAAGGCCTCATCAACGTCGAAATGGGCATTATGCACTCCGTTGTGCTCGGCAGCATCGTCGGCATCCTCATCGGTCTGGTCACTGAATACTACACGGGTATTGAGCCCGTAATGGGCATCAAAACCAAGGCCATCCCTCACATTGGTGAGATGTCCAAAACCGGACCTGCAACCAACGCCATCGCCGGTCTTTCCGTCGGTATGATGTCGACGTTCGTGCCCGTCGTGCTCATCGCTTTGGGCATTCTCGGTGCCAACCAGTTGGGCGGCGACACCTACGGCCTCTACTGCATCGCCATGGCCGCCATGGGCATGCTCGCCACGGTCGGTGTGACGATGACCGTCGACGCCTACGGCCCTGTGGCTGACAACGCCGGCGGGATCGCTGAGATGAGCGGATTAGGTGAAGACGTCCGAGCCATCACCGACGAACTCGACTCCATCGGCAACACCACGGCTGCGGTCGGCAAAGGGTTCGCCATCGGCTCCGCTGCGTTGACGGCACTCGCTCTCTTCGCCGCCTACACCTCGGCCATCGGTCCGACCAACCTGGACCTGACCCTGACCAACCCCATGGTCGTGGTCGGCCTTCTCATCGGAGGCGGCCTGCCCTTCGTCGTGGCTGCCATGACCATGACCTCGGTCGGCAAGGCTGCCGGCGACATGGTGGTTGAAATCCGCCGCCAGTTCAAGGAAATCCCCGGTCTCCTCGAAGGCAAGGAAGGCGTGAAGCCCGACTCTCAGACCTGCGTTGACATCTCCACCAAGGCCGCTCTCCGTGAGATGGTTGGCCCTGGTGTCGTTGCTGTCGTCGCTCCCGTGCTCGTCGGCTACGTCCTCGGCTGGGATGCATTGGGCGGCCTTCTCGCCGGTTCTCTCGTGACCGGCGTACTCATGGCGCTCTTCATGGCCAACGCTGGTGGTGCTTGGGACAACGCCAAGAAAGCCATTGAGCAAGACCACATTCCCGGTGCTAAGAAGGGCGACCAAGCCCACGATGCAGCGGTGATCGGTGACACCATCGGTGACCCGTTCAAGGACACCTCGGGCCCTTCGCTCAACATTCTGATCAAACTCATGTCCATCGTCGCCGTCGTCCTCGCCGGTGCCGACGTGATGAAACAGAACGGTTTGCTCTGAAGCCAAACCTCCCGTTGACGGAAAGCGTTAGGCTTTCAAGGACAGGTCCGGTGAGTCCATCATGCGTGGACCGTGGTTGCTGGTTGCACTGATGGCCTCGCTGAGCCTTGTCGGTTGTCTGGAAGGGCCTACGGTCGATTCAGGTGGACAAGGCAACACCACGGCGGACGAACTCGTGCTCCCCGCATGGGACGTCGGCGACCAATGGTTGTACACCTTCAGCACGCCTCAGTTTGGTGAAGACAGCGCCCGGCTTGTGGTCGCTGAGGTATCGGAGGATGACGGGCTTTACCGGCTCGGCATCTCGAGCGAGCGGGAAGCTCAGCGCCACGCCGTCATCAATCACAACCCCTTCCTTGGACGAATCACCATGGACGCTCTCTCCGTGTACGAACAAGGCGAGGCTCAACCCGTGTTCAATTTCCCTTGGGAGGTGGGGCAAACGTGGACCTTCACGTTGCTTGGCCAAGCTTGGACGGCGGAAACCACCTCCATCTACAACGGCGTGGCAGACGTGGTCGCACAATCCGATGAAGAGCACCGTTTGATGTACAGCTTTAGCGGCCGTGAAGGCTTCCTTGAATCTCTGGTGTGGACCGATGGCGATTTGGTTGAACAACTTCGCATGACGCTCAATCAAGCCAAATCGGGATACGAGGGGGATGTCCACTTTTATCAGGCCCGAGATTTGCTCGACAGTATGTATGGGGAAAACGACAACGACATTTACGATTCCTTCCTTGACAGTGGCCATCCAGACGGCGAGGATTGGGACGTGCTCGTTTGGTACCTCGATGTGAACATCGCCAGTGGCGGTTCGGGTACGCTGACCATGAAAGACCACCAAGGGGCTTCGCCCTTGACCCGTGCCTGGGGTTCTGGAGCGACCGAAAAAGGCGCCATCGGGACCGTTCCCTCCATCAGCGGAGATTACTCACTCACCGTCACGCTCCGAGGCGGCGACTCATCGTTGCATCTGAAAGTGGCGGGCGCCATCGCTACCCAATGGACGCTGTGAGGCCTCGCCATGCCCACGCTCATCATGATGCACGGCATGACCGGTGACGCCTCCATGATGCGTCCCTTTGCCGAGAAAATCCTCCCCGAAGGTTGGACGCTCCTCGTCCCCGAAGCGCGTTTTCGCCACCCCCAGCGCGGTTTTACCTGGTGGCGTTACGAGGACTTCGATGCCGATGTGACCCGTCGGCTCAACCTTTCACGCCGAGAATTGATGGATGTCGATGCCAGCCTTTCGCAACTGGAGCGCTTGATCGCAGAGGAGGCGCCGATGGGCCCCTTGGTGGTCGGAGGGTTTTCACAAGGCGGCGCCATGGCTCAAGAATTGCTCCAACTGCCCATCGCCGACCGCATTGAAGGCGTGATTTGCATGGGCACTCGCTTGGTTCGTCCGATGGAGTTGCGTCTCCGCCTTGAGGAACTCGGTGCGAAGCGGATGTTTTGGATGCACGGCGAGAAAGACGTTCGCGTCCCCATTGAAGATGGCTGGGCCATCGCGCACCTCTTCGAGACGGCTGGATGGTCCGTTGAATTGGTGGAGCATTCCAAGGGGCATATGATTCCTCAGGAACACCACGATGCGCTGCACGAGTGGCTATGCACCTTCACTTGAGGTAGCGCTTGGTCTCGTCAAACCCACCGATGAACATGGTTTGTTCACCTCGGAGGTCGAACACCACCGGGACCGTTCGATGTCCTGTCGCTTGAACCACGGCGATGCGCATTTCGGGAGGATGCTCGTCAAAATTGTGTTCGGTGAAGGTCAATTCTTTGCTGTTGAGAAGATTCTTCAATGCCCTGCAATAGCCGCAGAAGTTCCCCGTGTAGACCAGAAAGTCCGTGCCTGCCCGTTCAGCATGCTCGAGAATCAACTCTTCAGCCACATGATTCTTTGGTTGGCCGTGGTTTTTGATGCCTTCGTCGTCGTTTTCCCTTTTGAGTTGCTTTGGGTCCTCCGAGCGAACTTCAAGTAGTCTCTGGGGTGTGGAGAATGCATGGTGAGGATGGCGTGCATTGATTGCGGCACCGTTTTCTTCGAGGCAGCCTCCTTGCGTGAAATGCTCACGGCCATGATGCCGCATTATTTTGAGGCGCACAAAGACATCATGGCAGGGGAATCCTCGGTGTCGAGGGACGCGTGGATGGAACGCTTTACTTCGGCGTTCAATGCGCTTGACCACGGCTAACCCTCGCCGGTACTGGGTGCTATACTGGGCCTCATATAGCCGATGACCTCATCGGAGATTGATGGCCCATCTCACCTTCCTTGTCGCCTCGGACGGCAACAATGTCGCGTTGGCCGAATACGTTGGCGAACGGGCTGAAAAAGCCGGCCATTCGTTCGATGTTGTTCACCTCAACGCGTACGATTTCCCGGTCTACACCGCCGTTCGAGAGAAGGAAATTGTAGCCTTGCCCGGGTTGGATTCGTTGATGGAACGGCTTGAAAAAGGGGATGCATGGTTCGTTTTCGCACCTGAATACAACGGCTCCTATCCCCCGGTGCTCAACAACACCATCGCTTGGCTCAGCCGCCAAGGCGACGACTTCAGGCGTTTGTTTCGAGACCGCACGGTGGCTTTGGCCACCCATTCAGGAGGCGGTGGCCAGCACGTCATCATGGCGATGCGGGCGCAGTTTTCCTTCCTGGGCTGCAACGTCGTGGGGCGTTCCTTGGTGGTCACCCGCAACAAAGCCATCAACCCCGAAACCGTCGAAGCCATCCTGAACAGTTTGGTGAGGTGAAGCCATGCAACGTACCCTTCGCTCCATCGTGCCCACCCACACGGTGCTTGAAGGAGGCGGGTTCAAAGTACGCCGACCGGTGGCGATGGGCCGTTTGATGAGCCCCTTTCTCCTGCTGGATGAAATGGGACCGGTCACCTACGGTCCGGGAGAAGCCGTTGGCGCTCCAGACCACCCTCATCGC
>JAUREJ010000041.1 GCA_030827475.1 Candidatus Poseidonia sp. | reverse complement strand
TGATGAGCTTGACGGATTTTCAGAGAGGTAGTGCATGGCCGTCGTCAGTTCGTACTGCAAAGCGTTCTGTTAAGTCAGATAACGAACGAGACCCGCATCCCTATTTGCCACCCTGTTCTCAGGAGCAGGCGCACCATAGGGAGACCGCTGGTGTGAAACCAGAGGAAGGCGCGGGCAACGACAGGTCAGTATGCCCCGAATGTCCTGGGCTACACGCGCGCTACAAAGGACGGGACAATGGGAAGCCAGACCGAGAGGTCGAGCTAACCCGAAACCCGTTCATAGTTCGGATCGAGGGCTGTAACTCGCCCTCGTGAAGCTGGATTCCGTAGTAATCGTGTTTCAACATAGCACGGTGAATATGCCCCTGCTCCTTGCACACACCGCCCGTCAAACCATCTTAGTTGGGGGTGGGTGAGGCTGCGCTTCATGGCGTATTCGAGCCTGTCTTCGACAAGGAGGGTTAAGTCGTAACAAGGTATCTGTAGGGGAACCTGCAGATGGATCACCTCCTAAGAAACCGGAGGCTGGGGTCGCTCGCGACCCCAGTCTCCAACCCTTTTTTTATGCCCGTAGTGGTTTACTTTTTACACCACGGTGTCTGGGCAAGCCTCAACTTTTCCGAAACTCGGTCACCAATTTTTCTTCAATCGTCGTTCTGAACGTGAGCAAGGTTAACGTCGGTGCGTGAGCATTCACGGTGATGGTGGCGCCTCGATTAAAATGGACCTCGTCCCAACCGTCGGGGACCACGTAGCCGCGGTGCATGTCGGACGTGATGGTCGTATCAAGGTCCGTCCATGCACGCCAAGCCCACGGATGGGCTGTTCGCTGTTCGGGAGCCAGATCTCGTGCGAAGACAAAGTAACGGCCGTGGCCCTGTACAGTTTGGGCCTGTTGCTGCAAGGAGAGGAAATCCGATTCGCTCATGGCGTTTCGCAACCAAGCGCCTTGGCCAAGCCAGGTGGAAAACAACAATCCGCTGCTGTGCTGATGGGTCTGCTCTGCTCCTCTTCGCAAATGGTATTTGCTTGGTGCATATTGGTGCGTGTTGGCGATGAGCAGGTCATTCATGGCAGGGTCGGTGGTGTATCGGTTGCCGGACGTGGTGTCGATAATGGCTTGCAATCTCGGAAGCGTGTTCACCAATGCCTCACCTGACAGCACTCGCCGAAAATCGTCCTCAAACGTCGTCACCGAGGAATCCATGTAAAATCCAAGACTACCTCCTGGGTCGTCGATTCTCGGGTGGGAATTCACGCCCATCACCGGTGTTGCAGTGTCGATGTTGTGAGAGAGGGACGTGAGGGTTCCGTCGCCGCCAAACACCACGACGAGGTCCCGTGCGATGAAATCGGCTCGACGTACGTGTTCTCTTGGCTTGAAATCAACATGGTGTTCGTCACCGGTCAATCGGTGAAGCATTTCTTTGAGGGTCTGCAGGCCAACATCGTGAACTTCCTCGAAGTTCTTTTTGTAGACGACCAAGATGTTCACGCTCTCCCCCCTTGTCCTCATGGAAGTGGCTCTGCTTCAAGAACGCAACCCCCACATTGTGTTCGGCCAACATCCATAAGCAACCTCACGCATTATAGGCCATGGAAGGAACATCCCCGTGGGGTGATTTGCCCGAAGATTCACCAAAGGTAGACGGGGCAACTGCTGTTCCGCAAAGCGTGTCCATTTCCCAAGGCTTTGCTCCGATGAATTCAGGGACCGTCCTCTCGGGAACCACCCAAATGCCTGCAGGGCAGGTCATCTATCTTCAGCCCCCGTCAAGCGCTCCGAAAGTCATCGGTATTTTGGTGATCATCTACGCCATCATTGGTTTGCTCGGAAACATCTTTTCGCTTCTCGGCTCCATTGAGATGAGCAACAGCACGCTCATGGCGCTTGACCTTGGAAATCTGCTCGCAGGCTCAGTGACACTTGTCGGTGGCGTGATGCTGACGAGGTACGAGCGGCGTGGTGTCATCCTTCTCCTCGTTGCGATTGTTGTTTCGACCCTTATTGGCGTGGGTCAGTTTAGCATGACCGAGGACATTTACGCACAAATGTTGGAAGACGGCGACATGACTGAGGATGAATATGACATGGCCATGGAGGCTAATGGCCTCATTCAAGGCATCGGAACCGTGATGCTGGTCGTCTGTGGTGGCGTTTGTGGCCTCATCGTCGCTATCCCGTTGATGATTTCAAACAACGGTCTGGACAGCAGCAAGTTGTTCGGATGACAGGATGAGCCAAGCACCCCCGTTGTGGCCAAGAGTGATGTTCATACCTCTCGGACCGTTCGCACAACCATGAGCGAAGATGTGGTCATTGTTGGCGGTGCACGAACGCCGTTTTGTGAATGGGTTGGCGGAAAGCGAGGCGACGGAAAACCCGGTGGCGCACTCAAGACCGTAAGCGCACAAGAACTCGGAGCCATCGCCATTCAAGGGGCGCTTGAAAAGACCGGGACCGCCGCTGAATCGGTGGACCATGTGGTCATGGGCTACGCTTTGCAAACCTGTTCTCAGTCCATCTACGGCGCTCGGCATGCCGGACTGAAAGCGGGCATTCCCCAAGAAGTCCCGATGCTTACGCTCTCCCGTATTTGCGGCTCAGGCATTCAATCCATTGTTTCCGGAGCACAAATGATCATGCTTGGTGAGGCCAAAACGGTGGTTTCAGGCGGGATGGAGAACCTGTCTCAAGCCCCTCATATCTTGCGTGGGGCTCGGGACGGGTGGAAACTTGGACGCTCGCCCAAGGTTGAGGATTACATGATGACGAACCTCCAAGACATGACCTGCGGTCTTTTCATGGCGCAAACTTCCGACGAACTCTGCCGCCGTAAGGGCGTGACTCGTGAAGAAATCGACACCTTTGCAGCCCTTTCGCACGCCCGAACCGCCGCCTCCATTGAGAACGATGTTTTCGAAGATGAAATCGTGACGGTCTCCATCAAATCCCGTCGAGGGGAGACGGTGCTGACGCACAAGGACGAGGATCACGTTGTTCGCGGGACAACACAGGAATCGCTCTCAGGTCTACCGACCGCCTTCGGCCCCGAATCCTTTGTGACCGCAGGAAATGCCTCCGGTGTTGTCGACGGTGCTGCCGCTGTGGTCATCAAGTCGGCGAGCCAAGCTAAATCGGACGGTGATGCACCGCTTGCACGAATTGTCTCCTGGGGCATCGTCGGTCTCGAGCCAGCCATCATGGCTTACGGCCCAGTACCCGCCTCGAATCAAGCGCTTGAACGCGCTGGCCTGACCGTTGCCGATATTGACCGTTGGGAAATCAACGAAGCCTTTGCGGGACAAGCGGTTGCGTGCATCAACGATTTGGGTCTTGAAGTTGACAAAGTCAACGTCAACGGCGGTGCTGTTGGTCTAGGTCATCCTTTGGCCGCAACGGGGACTCGCCTCGTGCTTACACTCGCTCACGAATTAAAGCGATGCGGGGGCCGTTACGGTGTTGCCACGGCGTGCATCGGTGGCGGTCAAGGCATTGCCATGGTGATTGAATCCATCGAGTCCTAAGGCCTCGTATCCCCCCTCTCGCCCGACCATCACCCCTTAGCATGGAAAGGTTTCAAAGGGTGACGATTGGTGGGAGGCGCATGGAACCCGCTGAAATTGCCATGATTGCTATCCCTGCCGTTCTCGTCCTCATCGGCGTGATTTGGTTTTTTTCCATTTGGAATCGCCTCGTGAGTCTGGAGGAGAACGCCGACCAAGCATGGAGCAACATCGACGTTTTGCTCAACCAACGCTACGACATGATCCCCAATTTGGTGAACATCGTCAAAGGCTACGCCGAGCACGAGCGTGAAATCTTTGACCAGTTCGCCCAAGCACGCAACACGGCAGCCGGCGCACTCGCCCAAGGCGATGTGAAGGGTGTCGCCGCTGCAGAAGGTATGTTGGCCGGCATGATTCCTCGCATCAACATGGTCGCCGAACAGTACCCCGACTTGAAAGCGAACCAGAACTTCTTGGGGCTCCAAAACCAACTTGTTGGTCTTGAAAACCAAATCGCCGACCGCCGAGAGTTTTACAACGCCGCTTCGACGAACTTTAACAAAGCCATCAAGATGATTCCATCAAACATCGTCGCTGGAATCAAAGGATGCACAGAGCGCCAACTTTGGACGGTCAGTGCGCAAGTGCGTGAGAACGTCCAGATCACCTTCTGATGCAGAATCGGCTGCTCGCAGCCCACTTGAGGTGAACATCGTTGTCAGATGCCCCCGTAATTGATGCGACACCAAACCTCCGGTTGCTCGGCACCGCCCACATCGCAACCTCGTCCGTTGAAGCGGTTCGTCACCAGATTGCTGAATTCCAACCCGATGTTGTGGCGGTGGAATTGTGCCAAAGCCGCTATGATGCCTTGGTCAACGACCGCCGTCTCGACAAGGAAGGTTTGCTTCGCGTGATCAAGGAGGGCAAAGCTCCGATGGTGCTGCTCCAGTCCATGCTCTCTGCTGAGCAACGAAAATTGGGTCTGGACGAGGGCCAACAACCCGGCGCTGAATTGCTCGCAGCGGTGGAAGCTGCCAATGAAGCAGGTTGCGAGGTCGCCTTGGTGGACCGAGACATTCAAACCACACTCCGAAGGGCATGGAGGCGTATGAAATTCAGAGAAAAATGGCGTTTGTTGACCTCGTTCTTGGACGATGATGAGGATGAGGAAGACCTTGATGTCAACACGTTGCTCCAGGACACCGACCTTCTCTCGAGCATGATGGAGGAACTCAAAGGATTCTCTCCCGGTGCAGGACACGTGCTCATCGATGAGCGGGACCGGTACATCGCCTCCAAACTCCAATCCCTCGACAGCGGGAAACGGGTGCTGGCCGTCTTGGGGGCAGGTCATCTCAAAGGCGTCTCAAATTGCCTCACCGATTCACCCTCTATAGAAATCAAAGAACTCGATGTTGTACCATCCCCCTCCCGGCTTCGACGGGCGTTGCCGTGGGCGTTTCCTTTGGTGATGTTCGGGGTGATTGCGGCGTTGCTCTCAACGAGCAGAGACGTTGACTGGTTGACGTTTTTCACGGTATGGACGGCAGCAAACGCCGTGTTTGCTGCCCTTGCCTGTTTGATGGCTCGTGGCCATCCATTGGCCGTCTTAACGGCGGCTTTGGCCTCCCCCATCACCTCATTGAATCCCGCCCTTGCAGCGGGTTGGTTTGCCGGTTACGTGCAACTGAAGATGGCGGAACCCACGGCGGAAGACCTGCAGCGTTTCCTCAAATTGGACGAATTCTCTTCGTTTTGGTCCAATCCTGCTGGGAAGGTGTTGCTCGTGACCGCCCTTACGAACCTTGGCTCCATGCTCGGTGCTTGGGTGACGCCGTTCATCCTCCTCGGTGGATGGGGCTTTCTGTAAACGGACGAAGTGCATTCAACACGTCAACATGCGCCTCAACATCGTGCACCCGCAAGATGTCGATGCCCGCTTGGTGGGCTACACAGGCCAACGCCAATGTGCCCGGTAGCCGGGCAGCGGGGTCGTTCTGTCCCGTCAGATGCCCGACGATGCTCTTGCGGGAAACACCCCAGAGGAGCGAGACATCCTCTTCTCTTCCAAGGCGTCTCCCAGCCTGCAACAATTCGATGTTGTGCAGTTGTGTTTTTCCAAATCCAATACCCGGGTCGAGCACGATGAGGTCGGCAGGATGGCCTTCCTCAACCAAGGTACGCCGTTTGGAAAGCAAAGCCTCGGTGACCTCGAGCGTGCAATCCTCGTAAGATGGATTGCTTTGCATGGTCCCAGGCTCCCCTTGCATGTGCATCACGCAGACGGCGCAGCCGGCGTTGAGAACGACCTCCATCATGGCTGGGTCCCGTAGACCCGAAACATCGTTGACCATGTCTGCTCCCGCTTCAAGCGCCTTCCTCGCCACCTCGGCCCGGCGCGTGTCAACGGAAATGAACGCAGCAGGTCTGGCTTTCCGGAGGGCTTCGATCACCGGGACCACGCGCGTTGCTTCAACTTCAGCTGGTACGGGTTCCGCACCTGGACGCGTTGATTCACCCCCGATGTCAACCCAGGTTGCGCCAGCGTCTACCATGGCTACCGCTCTTTCCAACGCTTCCACGTCATGGGATCGACTTGCGCTGTAGAACGAATCTTCGGTCACGTTGATGATGCCCATGAGCTTGGGGACCCCGTCAAAGCGAACGGCCTGTGCTAACGCAGTTCGGCGTTGGGTCTCAACAAGGAAGTCCGAGGGCACAAAGGTGCCCAGTTCGGCAGGTTTCATAAGATGTTACGCCGAAGGACCTCGCATGACGGAGGCGGATGCCACCCTTGATTTTGACGAAATCATTGGGGGGCTTGCACCATCCCCCAACGGTCAACTCCCGCGGGACACTGAGTTTGCGGAGCGTATCATCCGTCGATTGAACCCTAAGAACCAACAACAAATGTTTGACCTCGCCGCACGTCAATCCAAAGTTGGAGGGATGCTGATCACCTTGATGGTGGTGGTGTGGTGGTTGTTTATTGGCGTTGAACAGGACGATATGAATGCAGGGGTTTCTGTATTTTTTGGACTTGATTTCGGCCAGGCCGCACTGGCCGTGATGGTTCTCTCGCTTGGCTCAGCCATCCTGACGGAGTTCAGCCGCGACATGGGAAAAATTCTCCCTTCAACCGTAGCGGGGGGCATGCTGATTCTCGCAGGGCTTTACGTCGCAGAACCGCTCGTTTCGGTTTTGTTTCTGAGCGGTTTCGACCTTTCGATGTCGGAGAGCATTTGGCGTAGTGTTCGATTGGGCGTTCTTTGGGCTGGCATGTCGTTTGGCGCTTACCAAATCGTCAACGCGATGTTGCTGAACTGGCTTATCCGCTTCTTGGATTCAAATGGCTACGACTTCTCTGGCATCGGCGAGGAGAGTCAAGAAATGGAGTCCCGCTTAACGTTGAGCCAAGACGGATGAACATCGCCATGGAGCGTAAAAAAGGGCGTTCCCAGAACGCTATGCTCATGAAGGAACTGCTGGTCGTAAAGCCATGGCCGCCCAAGCGTTCAATGTTCTTCGGTTGGGCTATCGAAAGGGACGTGACCCCCGGATCACCACGCACCTCGCCCTTGTCTCGCGTGCGTTGGGCGCTACGGATTTCTTGCTTGCAGGCGACGAGGACGAGGGTTTGTTTGACAACCTTCAATCGGTAAACGACCGTTTTGGTGGTTCGATGAACTGTGAGCATGTGGGTGCTGGCTTGGGTTGGTTGAAGCGCTTTTCAACCGCTGATGCTGGAGACGGTGAACCCGGTGTTACGGTGCATCTGACCATGTACGGGGAGCCGTACAGGTCCGTGATTCCTCGCATCCGGCGAGACCGTCCTGTCACGGTGGTCGTCGGGGGTGCGAAGGTCCCAAGCGATGTCTTTGAGCACGCCCACTATAACGTCGCCGTCGGTAACCAACCGCATTCGGAGGTCGCCGCTCTTGCGTTGTTCATGGAGGCCTGGTTTGGGGAAGGTGGCACCGAGCGTCACTTTCCAGAAGCCCGTCTTGTGATTGAACCCTCCGCACGAGGGAAAGCCGTTCATGACAGCGAGCGGGATGAGCGAAGTAACGATTAGTTTACTCGGCGCCTTGAGGCGCTTTTTCTCCTTATGAAAGAGGAGAATTTTCCTCCAAGATTCATTCTTTTTGACACCCAAGCATTATGTGCGGCCGATTATGACAAAATTCAATGTTGGGTGGTGCTATCGGGAACACGCGTTCTCTGCCTGCCACACATCGCCTTTACAACCCGTCTTCTCTGAACGTTCCGGATGCTGCTGATGGGCTTGCAGGAGCCCCGGATTTACCTGCTGGAGCCAATGGACGGGGCGTCCTGCTGACCGCCGATGGAGGACGTTATCTCGGGGAGTTGTTCGGTGCGAAAACCATCGGGACCGGTGAACTTGTGTTCACCACGGGCATGATGGGGTATCAAGAATCGTTGACGGACCCCTCCTTCGCCGGTCAAGTCTTGACCTTCACCTACCCGCTCATCGGAAATTACGGCATCCACCTCGGGGCTTCAGAATCCTCCAAGGTGTGGCCACGTGGTGTGGTGGTTCGCCATGCCATGAACCAACCTGATCACAGAAACGCCGTGGGTACGGTGGACGAATTCCTTCGGCTGCACGGCGTTCCGGGCATCCACCGCATCGATACGCGTGCCATCACGAAACGGGTTCGGGAATTGGGCACGGTCCTCTGTGTCTTTGGCCCAGTGGACCAAGAAGACCACCTCCGGGACGTGCTCGGAGCGCTTACTTCACCTGAACTTGAGGACCTTGTCGATGAAGTCTCCATCGACGAGGTGGTGGAGTTGAACCCCGGTTCAACCGATGAATTGGGTGCAGCAAAACCTCGCCTTGGCGTCTTGGATTGCGGCGTAAAGCACAACATCCTTCGTCACCTTTGCATGCTGTTTGATGTCGTCTGGTGTCCGCCTGATCTCGCCTACGAGCGCTTGAGGGAGGACTACGCCATCGATGCCCTGTTCTGCAGCAATGGACCGGGTGATCCGGCTCATCCAGGAAAGGCCACGCAAGCGCGTCACACGCTGGCAAAAGCCGTTGCCGAAGGCATACCGGTGATGGGGATTTGTCTCGGCCATCAGTTGATGGGACTTGCCTCAGGCCTGCAAACCTACAAGATGCGATACGGTCATCGAGGTGCGAACCAACCCGTTGTTGACCTTCAGGACCGCACGGTCTCCATCACAAGCCAAAATCACGGATTCGCAGTAGCCCATCCTAACGACGGAATGCTGGCTGCGCACCCCACCGGGGCGACCTCACCTCAGGTAACCAACCTGCACGGTGCGGATGTAGAGGTGCGATACATCAACGCCAACGACGGAACCGTTGAGGGTCTTGATGTCGTTGGGAAACCCTGTTTTACCGTTCAATTCCACCCAGAAGCTTGTCCGGGCCCCCACGATGCGGCGCCACTGTTTTTGCGGTTCCGTGCTGTAGTAGATGCTTACCTCGGAGGTGAAATTTGATGCCTCGTCGCGACGATTTGGAGACCATCATGGTGCTCGGGAGCGGGCCCATCAAAATCGGGCAAGCAGCCGAGTTCGATTTCTCCGGCTCCCAAGCGGTGCGTGCTCTGCGCGAAGACGGCTACAAGGTCGTCCTCGTCAATTCCAACCCTGCAACCATTCAGAACGACCCCGAAATGGCTGATGTGGTCTACATTGAACCGTTGTTGCCCGACACCATCGCTCGAATTTTGGAGAAAGAGCGTCCTTGCGCTTTGTTGGCAGGGATGGGTGGTCAGACGGCCTTGAACATCGCCAGCGAACTTTCCCACAACGGGACCTTGGAACGTTTGGGGGTCGAACTCATCGGGTCTGATTTGGACGCCATCGACAAAGCAGAGGATCGTGAACTCTTCAACCAAGTCTGTGAATCCATCAATCTGCCCATCAGCCGGGCGATTGCCTGCCACACCATCGATGAAGTGATCGCCGCAGCCGAAGCCATTGGAAGTTGGCCGATTCTCATTCGGCCGGCTTTTACACTCGGTGGATTGGGTGGAGGGACCGCACGTGACATGGGCGAACTCGTGGAGATTTCTCAACTCGGGCTGCGGAATTCACGCATCTCCCAGGTGCTCATCGAAGAATCAATTCTTGGTTGGCAAGAACTGGAATACGAAGTGATGCGTGACGAAGCCGATAACGCAACCATCGTCTGCACGATGGAGAACATCGACCCGATGGGTGTGCACACCGGCGAGTCAACGGTGGTGGCGCCGTTGCAATCCTTCAGCGATGCAGACCATCAACGACTCCGAAACCAAGCGCTGGCTTTGATTCGGGCCTTGAACATCAAGGGGGGTTGCAACGTCCAGTTTGCCTTCAATCAATTCACCGGCGAAATTCGCGTGATTGAGGTCAACCCCCGTGTCTCCAGATCTTCAGCGCTCGCCTCGAAAGCAACCGGGTATCCAATCGCCCGGATGGCTGCAAAAATTGCCGTCGGTTACACGCTGGACGAGCTTCCCAACCCCATCACGGGAGAAGGAACGACCGCCGCCTTTGAGCCAACGCTTGACTATTGCGTGGTGAAAATCCCTCGGTGGCCCTTCGACAAGTTCCGGACCGCCGACCGGACCTTGGGGACCTCGATGAAATCCACCGGCGAAGTCATGGCGATTGGACGCAATTTCGAGGAGGCCTTCCTCAAGGCTTGGGCATCCCTGGAACAAGGATGTGCGCATCCTCGCCCGCTGACGCGTGCTGATGAATCCGAAGGAGAGGGCATGTCGCAACGCGCCCATGAACCCCTGTCCGATGCCACGCTGGTGCAGTGGCTCTCGGTGGCCACCGACCGGAGAATGGGTGCACTGCTCGAGGCCTTCCGCCGAGGCTGGACGGTTGACCACGTTCACGAAATCACCCGTATCACCCGTTGGTTCCTGTACGGTTTCGAGCGCTTGGCGGGCTTGGAGCGGGAGATCACCGAACGCCGTGTGTCACCTGCTGAACTGTCCGAAGACGAATTGCGGCGATGGAAGAGTTTCGGCTTCAGCGACGCTCACATTGCCGACGCTCTAGCTGGCTTCCCCGCAGAAGGTCTCAAGTCCCTTCTCCCGGCTCAAGACGAGCGGGCCGTCATGCAACGTCGGCATCAGGTCAATTTGCACCCGGTTTATCGCATGGTGGACTCCTGCGCTGCTGAGTTTGCTGCAAAAACCCCGTACTACTATTCCACCTACGAGCCGTTCGGCGCCCCTGGAGTCGACACGATACCGAATCTGGAAAAACGGACGAAAGAACGACTGGTGGCGATCGGTAGCGGGCCAATCCGCATCGGTCAAGGCATTGAATTTGATTACGGCTGCGTCCATGCCGTCAAAGCCATCCGTGAGGCAGGAAAAGACGCCATCCTCATCAACAACAATCCCGAAACGGTTTCGACGGACTTTGACACGTCCGACCGGCTGTACTTTGACCCGCTCACCCTCGAATACGTGAGCGAAATTCTCCTTCGTGAACAGGCCCACGGTATCTTGCTTCAGTTCGGTGGTCAAACCGCCATCAACCTGGCGCTCCCGCTTGAGGCACGCCTTCCGGATTTGAAGCAAAAAGGACTGGAGTTGACGATCATGGGCACTTCGTGTGACGCCATTGACGAAGCCAGCGACCGTCAAAGGTTCGAAGCCTTTGCCTCCAAGCACGGTTTGCGCATGCCTCGCGGGGCGACGGGAACCACCGCGGATGATCTTCGAGCTGCGGTCGAAACCATTGGTTACCCCGTGTTGGTGCGCCCGTCCTACGTCCTTGGTGGCCGTGGAATGGAGATTCTCTCAAATCAACAACAACTTGACGGCTACCTGAAAGAAGCCTACTTGGCTCCGGACAAACCCCTCCTCGTGGACGAATACTTAGGCCATGCCACCGAGTTGGATGTGGATGCGGCCTGTGACGGAGAAGAGGTGCTTGTCGGCGCCATCATGGAGCATCTTGAGGAGGCCGGAATTCACTCAGGAGATTCAACCTGTTTCATCCCCGCCCAAAACATCTCTGAGGCCATGCTAGCTAGGGTGGCTGAACAAACCAAGATCATCGGTTTGGGCTTGAACATCAAAGGCTGCTTCAACATTCAATTTGCAATTCAGGGCGACGACCTCTATGTATTGGAAGTCAATCCTCGCTCGTCGAGGACCGTCCCCTTCGTCGCCAAAGCGTCCGGCTTGCCCCTCGCCCGAATCGCCGCCCGAATCACCATTGGCCAGCCACTGAAGGAGCAGACCATTCCCCGCCGCACCACGGGTCAGGTGTGCGTCAAAGCGCCGGTGTTCCCGTTCATCAAGTTGCGAGGTCTTGACCCGGCTCCCGGCCCGGAGATGAAGTCAACGGGAGAAGTGTACGGCTCGGACGAGCGCGCCGATTTGGCCTACCTCAAGGCTCGCCTCGCCACCGAAGTCCCGGTGGCTACCGAGGGCGGTGCATACTTGACCGTACGGGACGAGGACAAGGAAAACTTGGTTCCGGTCGCTCAAGAACTGGTGAAGTTAGGCTTCACGCTTTACGCAACCGGTGGTACAGCCGATGCCTTGCGTCGTCATGAGGTGCCCGTCACAACGGTGTACCGCATCGCCGAAGGAAAGCACCCTGATGCGCTCGATTTGATGCGTCAAGGCAAGGTCTCGTTCATCGTCAACGTGCCCACGGTTTCCGGTGGCGCTGTGCGAGACGGCAACATGATGCGTCGCTTGGCGGTTGAACTCAACATTCCTTTCGTCACGACCATGCGAGGCGCCGTGATGGAAGCGGCCGCCATGCGTGCCCGAAAAGAAGAGCGCCTCGAACCTCGCAAACTCACGGTGCACTACTGAGCGGTGAAAAGCATCCCTTTATGGGTCAACGCTGGCGTATATGCGCAATGGCCTCCTCCTTACCCGAGTTTCCATCCGGTACGGTCA
>JAUREJ010000040.1 GCA_030827475.1 Candidatus Poseidonia sp. | reverse complement strand
TTGGCGACGGTTTTGGCCACGAATGCAGACTTGGAGGAGTTGGCAATCGGACATTTTGCATGTGAACACGGTTGTGAAAATGCACTCAAGCATGCTTCTGTGGCTTGCTCGACATCACAAAGCGTCCACAGGGTCGAGGTCACGGTCGAGGAGGAGTACATGATTGCCGAACGGCCCGGTTTGGTCACCACCTCCTGCGGCGCATGCACCACGACCGAGCGTTCTGAGCTGGTCTACGTCAGCGGTCGGGTTGATGAACCATCGGATTCAATTGATCTCGCCCAACTTCTTGATGCCATGCCTCTGCTAAATCAAAATCAACCCCTCTTTGCAAAAACGGGGGGCGTCCATGCAGCAGGTTTGTTGTACTCGTTGCAGCCCGACGATCTGTTGGTGAGGGAAGACATTGGCCGCCACAATGCAGTCGACAAAGTCGTGGGCGCTCACCTCTTGTCGAGGTGGGAGGAAAGGCCCATTGCCCTTGCGCTATCTGGCCGGTGCGGTTGGGACATCGTTGCTAAGGCAGCCCGAGTGAACATCCCCGTCATCGCCTCGATAGGAGCTGCATCTTCCCTCGCAGCCGAAACCGCGAGAGCCTGCGGCATCACGCTGGTGACCTTTGGGCGAGACGGGAAAGGGACCGTGATTGGCCCGGTTCAGGGTCGCTTTCAGGGGAAGGATTGAGAAGGGCAGGCTCGAGGCGTGAATGAGGCGATGCCATGCGACCAGCACCGAATGCACGGACGCCACCAGATAAACACAAACTTCGGCTGACAAAGGCAAAAGCACAGGCTGCCGGTCTTCCCGCAGTCATCTCCTCAAGTCTCCACGGCATCAGCAAGATGGGTCTCTCCAAGACGGTCAAAACCCTGAGCATGGTGAACCAGAAGGACGGTTTTGATTGTCCTGGGTGCGCCTGGCCTGACCCTGAGCACCGAACGACCTTTGAGTACTGTGAAAACGGTGCAAAGGCCGTGGCTGATGAAGCGATGAAAGCGAACGTCACGCCGGAATTTTTCAGCAGGAAGAGCGTTGATGAATTAGCGAGGATGAGTGACTTTGAACTCAACCGACTTGGCCGCCTTTCCCATCCAGTTTACCTCGCAGAAGGGGCGAGTCATTATGCCCCGATTTCTTGGGAGAATGCATTCGAGAAAATTGCGACAAAATTGAATGCTACTGACCCCGATAGATCGGTGTTCTACACCTCGGGTCGAACGAGCAACGAGGCTGCCTTCCTCTACCAAGCCTTCGTGAGGTCTCACGGGACCAACAATCTTCCCGATTGCTCAAACATGTGTCATGAATCCAGCGGAAAGGGTCTAGGCCAAACCATCGGTATTGGGAAAGGTACCGTTTCGCTGGACGATTTCAATCATGCCGAGGTCATTCTTGTGATCGGCCAAAACCCAGGGACGAATCATCCGCGAATGCTTACGGCTTTGCGGGATGCCAAAAGAAACGGGGCGAAAATCATCCATGTCAACCCGCTTCCGGAAGCCGGACTTGCGAAATTCAAACATCCTCAAGATTTCATGAAATTGGACTTTGATTCGACGACGCTCGCCGATGTCCATTTGCAAGTCAGAATCGGTTCCGATGCTGCGCTGATGAAAGGTCTCATCAAAACCCAGTTGCAACACGACGCCGTCGACCGGGAGTTCATCGAATCCAAAACAGCCCACTTCGCCTCGATGGCTGAAGCTGCAGACAACGTGTCATGGGAACGGATTTGCAAAGACACTGGATTGGCGAAAACCACCATCGAACACGCAGGGAAGATGCTCGCCGAATCGAAGGCCACCATCGCATGTTGGGCCATGGGGCTCACCCAACATCGTAACGGTGTCGCTGTTATTCAAGAAGTCGTCAATCTGTTGCTAATGAACGGTCATGTTGGCCGAAAAGGAGCCGGTTTTTGTCCCGTTCGCGGACATTCAAACGTTCAAGGCGACCGTACCGTAGGCATTTGGGAAGCACCCTCAAAGGGGTTCCTTGAAAGGCTTGAGGCCGGACTCGGCACCCCGATGCCTCAAGAGCACGGGTACGACGTCGTCAATGCCATACAAGCCATGGCCGACGGTTTGGTTGATGTTTTCTTTTGCATGGGGGGGAACTTTCTTTCGGCAACACCAGATACCGATTTCACGGCGAAGGCCATAACCAACATTGGATTAACGGTCCAAGTATCGACAAAATTGAACAGATCCCATTTGGTGACGGGTCGTGAGGCTCTTATTTTGCCGTGTTTGGGTCGAACTGAATTGGACCTCCAAGCAACCGGTGAACAATTTGTAACGGTCGAAAACTCGATGGGTATTGTCCATCGTTCTCAAGGGAAATTGAAACCAGCCTCACCTTTTTTGCGGAGCGAACCGTGGATTGTTGCCTCGCTCGCAGCAGCCACGCTTCAGCAATCGCCGCTGAAATGGATGGATCTTGTTGCTGATTACGATGCCATTCGGACCTTGATGCAAGCGTCCCTAGCGGGCTTCGAGAACTACAACACAAGGGTTCGAGGCGAACATGGTTTTGCACTACCCAACCCGCCTCGTGACGAACAACGCTTTGCCACGCCCGATGGAAAAGCCAGCTTTACCACTCATGCACTCCCCAACATCGATGTTCCACCCGAGCACTACGTCATGATGACGCTGAGAAGCCATGACCAATACAACACGACCATTTACGGGTTGCATGACCGGTACAGAGGGATTCACGGCCATCGTCGCGTGTTGCTCATGAACGCTGAAGACATGGTTCAGAGGGGGTGGAAAGCCCGTCAAGATGTTGACATTACAAGCCATTTCAACGGTGAGACCCGGTTTGCCGAATCTTGGAAACTCGTTCCTTACGACATCCCAAGGGGAAATCTTGCATGTTATTTCCCCGAAGCAAACGCACTTGTGCCGCTTCATTCAACCGCAGATGTGTCGAACACACCCACCTCAAAGTGGATCATCTGTACACTCAATGCCTCCGGGTCATCTTCCGGCTTGGAGGATGAAGAAGAGTGAGTTCTCGCGGATATATCCAACTCGTCCGCGAGAATCGTGATTTTCGCAAATTATGGATTGCTGCCGTCATCTCCATGATGGGTGAATGGTTCAACACCATCGCTCTATTTTTCCTCATTTTGGAGTACACCGGGAGCGAATTTCTTCTTGGTTTGTTGTTCACGGTCCGCATGGCCGGTTTTGCGCTCCTCCAACCCGTCATCGGCTTAATGGCTGACCGGTTCAATCGTAAGTCGCTTATGATTTGGTCAAACTTGATTCAAGCGGTTCTTGCACTTTGTTTCTTATTCGTCAACGACAGCAGTGACATTGTTTGGATGATCGGCCTTTCAGGCCTGATGATGGTGCTTCACGGCGTGTACATGACGGCTGAGCGAGCCGCTTTACCCAATGTCGTTGACCCTGAAGACCTCTCCACGGCAAATGCGCTTGATGCTGCATCTTGGTCAACCGCATTGTGCATTGGCGCAATGCTCGGAGGAGTCGTTGTTTCGTTTTGGGGGACTGAAGCAGCCTTCGTCATTGACTCCCTGACTTTTCTTCTTGGCACCCTTTTCTTGCTGAAGCTCAAACTTCCTCAAACCATTGACCCATCAATGAAGGGTCCTTGGATTTCAACAGCAGTGGCCAACATTCGAAAGGGATGGGTAAGAATTCGAAGCCAACCTTCTCTGTTCCGCATCGTGTTCGCCAAAGCTTCGTGGAACGTCGCCGGCGGTGGATTAGCGGGCGTTTACCTTGTCCTTTTAGGGGCAAACGTGGAAGGATTCGGCGCAGCATTTGGGTTTGGCCTCTTCTTCTTTGCCCGAGGTGTAGGGACCGGCTTGGGGCCTGTTCTCGCCCGTTCGCTGTTCAAAAACGAAGACCACTGGCCAGGCTTGGTCGGAAACCTCATCGTAGTTTCAGGCATGTTCTACTTGATTGTGGGAGCCACATTGGACATCTCTCTTTGGCTCACTGTTCTTCTCATCATCCTCGCGCACAGCGCAAGCGGTGCAAATTGGGTCCTCTCGACCATCATGATGCAACGCTGGGTCGAGGATGAAGTTCGTGGCCGGGTGTTCTCAGCAGACATGCTCATTTTGTCCGTCGCGTTTTCATGCTCGACAAGTGTTGCAGGATACCTTATGGAACACACAACGCTAACGATCCAACAGGGCATGCTCATTTTCTCTTCCATCATGGTCGCATCGGGCATCGTATTTTCCGCTTGGAAACCAAGCCATGAGCCTCTACTCAACGGATAAACAACGTTCGTGCGTACAAACAGGTGGAGTGAAGTACCTGCGTTCAGCGGGATCAAAGACATCAAGCTGGAGGGTCGAACCTTGTCCTTCTTGGATAAACACGACCGATGACGTGCTTGCAGGCAAGTAATCTTCTCCCGTTGATGCAAGGCTGAGGCGGAGGGTATGGCCAGCAGCCACTTCTACGTCCATTGCAAAGAATTCCATCCTTGCGGTGATCGTTTCGGCGACCGGAAGCCAAGTCTGAACTTCATCACCTCCCTCGTGATATCGTAAATCCATGATGGCGTGGGCAAGATGGATGCAATTGTTTTGTTCGTCACAATCTTCGAGCAAGGCATAGAGTTGTCCACCGATGGAGGCCGTGGTCACCTCGACATGGAGTCGGGGTAACCCGCTGATGTGCAACGCTGTGGGGAGAGGTTCCGTTTCATAGACGGGTCCCGATGATGCATCAGGCAACACCGTTGTTGTGCCGTCGACAAGGGAGAGATTGCCTCCTAAGTCAAACAGGAGTTCGGTGGTGTCCGAAGGAGGATACCGGTCTTCAATTCTCCAAGAACCCTGATTGGATTGGACCTCAATCCATTGGCCCGGTTGTGGGCCGATGCCTTTGAGGTAATAGTCAAACCATTCGAGCATGTCTTGCATCCAGTCGAAACGGATCATTTCTGGAAACGCCTCTCCGCCTCGCCCTCCAAGGTCCGACCGTTCGTCGAGTTGGACGGGGCGGTCCGGGTAGTCGTGGTCCCATTGACCGAACAATCCACGCGCTTCGATACCGGCATCGATCAACTTGTTGATGGTTGGTACGGCCATGTGCGGGTCGACATTCCAATCGTGCATGCCCTGAATCAAGTAGACGCTTCCCTTGTAATTTTCAAGAACCCTGTCGAGGAAGTATCGTTCTGCCCAATAGTCACCTGCGGCTTCACCGCCCCATGCCCATGCACCGACGCCGGTTCCCGGACCGATGATGTAATCCGGGCAGAGATTCTGGTAGTCCTCTTCGTCGCCATCGATGCCGTAAGAGCCATACACGCCGTTGTGCATAATGGGCGCTCTGGCTTCCGAAGAGCCGTTTTTCCACATAAGTTCCTTGACGCCGATGAGGCCTGATATCGGGACGATGGTTTTCAGATAATCGTGTTCCGAACCGAACATTGCAGCTTGCCACGGTGTGCTTCCATCGTATGATTTCCCAATGAGCGCCACTGCTCCGTTCGACCAGGCCTGTTCCGCCAACCAACGCACTGCCGCATCATTGCCAAGTTGCTCAGCAGTCCCCATCAAATCCATGCAATGGTTTGAACGCCCTGTGCCTGAAACGGATATTTGGGCAAATGCATAACCATGCGGGAGAATCTGGTCAATGAACATCTGACCAAGCCAACTTCCCGGGACTTCAATGGTTGGTGTCTGAACACTTGCTTCTTGGAAGTACGGGCCGCTTTCTGCAATGACGGGGACCTTGACGCCCTCCGGTACGTTTGGACGCCAAACAGCGAGGCTGATGAGGCCGTTAGGTGCAGCACCTCCCTCCTCAAGGGGTAGCGAGTATTCAACAAAATGGTGGGTTGAATTCCATTCGTTTTCTGTTGGTAAAATTTCGTACGGGCCCACTTCCAAGGCAACGCCAAACTCCCCATCCGTTTTGTAGGGCAAATTTGAGCGTTCCCAAACCGGCACGCGAACGTTTGAGGGGTCGTCATCGTCCACCAGAAGATCAACCAGCGCTTCTCCAAAAACCGCGGAAAGAAAGAGGAACACGAGCGAAACCGCCAGCGTGGCACCCAACACAAGATTGAATTCCCGTGAGTTGTGTTGCAGGGAATCTACAATTTTCGCATCATCCATGGTGCGTGCCTCCCTTGACCTCTGCTCACGGGGGATGTTCTTGAGCCTATGCACGAACAGCCTTGTGGCAAATGAAGAGAACAATCCTCAAGGACATCCAACCACGGGCAATCACTATGGAGGCCCTTGTTGAGCTCTTGCGTCAAGATATACGCGAAGGTATGCCGGACGTGTTGCCTCCTGTTCAGGAATTGGACGAGACCGTCGATCACGCACCAAATCGACGACAGATTCTCTCTAAGGGCGAAAAGAAACTCGCCCTCATGAATGCTCTTCGGTACATCCCAGAAAAGTTCCATGAGACCCTCCTTCCAGAGTTCTTGGAGGAATTGAACACCTTTGGAAGAATCCTCATGCGGCGATTTCGACCAACATCGGTTCCAATGCGCGCCTATCCGCTGGATGCGTACCCTGCAAAATCAAAACAAGCAGCTGCGATCATGTTAATGATTCAAAATAACCTCGATCCCGATGTAGCTCAATTCCCTCACGAACTCATCACCTACGGTGGAAACGGGTCGGTTTTCCAAAACTGGGTCCAGTATCGATTGACAATGAAATACCTCTCTGAAATGACCGATGAACAAACCTTGGTGATGTACTCCGGGCACCCCCTTGGCCTCTTCCCATCCCACGCAGATGCGCCTCGCGTTGTGGTGACGAACGGTATGATGATTCCAAATTATTCCAAGCCCGAGGATTACGAGCGGATGAACGCGCTCGGCGTCACCCAATACGGGCAAATGACGGCGGGATCCTACATGTACATCGGTCCACAAGGTATTGTTCACGGAACGACCATCACCTTGCTCAATGCCGCCCGCCTGCACCTTGACCTTCCTGAAGGCGCTGACCTCGCAGGGGTCACGTTTGTGACAAGCGGATTGGGTGGTATGTCGGGTGCACAGGCGAAGGCAGCAACGATCGCAGGTGCTGCATGCATTGTCGCAGAGGCAAATGCACATGCAGCCCACAAACGCCACGAACAAGGTTGGCTCACCGATATCACGGATGATGTTGACGCTGCCATTGACATGATGGTCAACGCATCTCGTACGGGCGAAGCCATCTCTGTCGGGTTCATTGGAAACATCGTCGAACTTTGGGAACGGTTGGTTCTTCGGGAGGTAAAGGTTGACCTCGGAAGCGACCAAACCAGCCTTCACAACCCGTATCAAGGTGGTTATTTTCCTGCTGGAAGGTCCTATGACGAATGCGTCACCATGATGTCATCAGACCCTGATACCTTCAAGTCTGAAATTCAATCCACCCTCCGGCGTCATGCTGAGGCGGTCAACACCATGGTCGCAAGAGGAATGTATTTTTGGGATTACGGCAATGCATTTTTGCTGGAAGCTTCAAGAGTGGGCGCCAATGTCGTTAACGAAGATGGTAGTTTCCGATACCCCTCCTATGTTGAGGACATCATGGGTCCAATTTGCTTTGATTACGGATTTGGACCGTATCGTTGGGTCTGCACGAGCGGCATGCCCGAGGACCTTGCTCGCACGGATGCCATCGCAGCGGATGTCTTGAGACGCATGCTCGCAGAGGCGACATCGGAGGTCAAGCAACAAATCAGCGATAACTTGCAGTGGATTGAACGGGCGGGAGAAAACAACCTGGTCGTCGGCAGTCAGGCGAGAATTTTGTACGCCGACGATGTCGGCAGGCGAGAGATCGCACTCGCCATGAATCGGGCGATTGCACGAGGTGAAATTGGGCCTGTTGTGCTGGGGCGTGACCACCACGATGTATCGGGAACGGACAGCCCTTATCGAGAAACAGCGAACATTCGCGACGGTTCGATGTTCACCGCAGACATGGCTGTGCAAAACGCCATCGGCGATGCATTTCGAGGCGCCACATGGGTCAGCCTGCACAACGGTGGAGGGGTCGGATGGGGCGAAGTCATCAACGGTGGCTTCGGCATGCTCCTTGACGGGAGTGCAGAAGCCGAACAACGCTTGCAAAGCATGCTTCATTGGGATGTGAACAACGGCGTTGCCCGGAGGGCATGGGCTCGGAATCCGGGTGCTCGGCAAGCGAGTATGAGAGCAATGGATCACGAATCCAACTTAAAAATCACCTTGCCGCACCTCGTTGGAGAGGAATTGTTGGAGCGTCATTTTGGAGGGGAAGCAAAATGACCGGGGCCGTGGTGGTCGTTGATGGCACCACCCTCTCGCTCCCTGAAGTCTTGGCGGTTGCGGACGGTAAAGTGACCGTATCGGTATCAGATGGTGCTTGGGGAAGCATCAACGCGGCACGTGCGGTGGTTGACCGCATTGTTTCATCCGGGGAGACGGTTTATGGCATCAACACCGGTTTTGGGGCGCTCGTGCGCGAACGAATCTCACCGGAGGACCTCGCGCAACTTCAGGTCAACCTCATCCGTTCCCATGCCACGGCTCTTGGTGAACCCATGGATGAACGTTCAGTCCGGGCGATGATGCTCGTTCGATTGAATTCTCTGTGCAAGGGTCATTCTGGAATATCACCTGAATGCATTCAACAACTTGTAGCCTTCCTCAATCAAAACATTCATCCTTTCGTCCCAAGAATCGGGAGCTTGGGCGCAAGCGGCGACCTGGCCCCGTTGTCTCATCTCGCTCTCGCCCTGATGGGGGAGGGGTATATTTTGTCCGACGGAGGAAGGGTGCCGGCGCGGGATGTATTGCTTGAAAAAGGGTTGATTCCAGTTGAATTAACTGCAAAGGACGGCTTGTCTCTGATCAATGGAACGAGCCAAATGACAGCGTTTGCAACGCTTGCCCAGCAACAATTAGCGAGCTTGTTGGTTTTCGCTGACCTTATTTTATCCGCATCGATGGATGCCCGTTCGTGCAGCCTCACCCCCTCCCATCCGCTTATTCATCAGGCTCGGCCACACCCTGGCCAACTTCTGGTCGCAGAAAGGTTACGAACCATCCTCCAGGGATCAGAAATCCTTGCTGGGCATGTGAATTGTGGCCGTGTCCAAGACCCGTACTCTTTTCGTTGTGCCCCTCAAGTCCACGGGGCCGTTTACGAAGCCTACCAGCGCTTGACCGGGATGCTCAACATCGAAGTGAACAGCGCTACAGACAATCCGCTTATCTTTCCCGATCCGACCAATCCAGGTCCGCATGAAGTGAAATCGCAAGGCAATTTCCACGGTGAAATCGTAGCGATGACGTGCGACGGCATGAGTCTGGCCCTCTTCGAATTGGGCTCAATTTCGGAACGACGCATCGACCAAATGCTGGATGCTTCGCGAAGCAATTTACCACCCTTTCTTGCATTGAACAGCGGTCTTGAATCGGGTTTGATGATCGTCCAGTATGTTGCCGGAGCGGCTCTCGCAGAACTACACGGACAAGCAAGTCCACGTTCAGCCTTCTCAACGTCCACCTCCGCAGGTCAAGAAGACCACGTAAGCATGGGTGCGACGGCAGCATGGAACTTGTTCACGGGGGTCCAAAGACTGGCCGAAGTGTTGGCTTGCGAACTCCTGGTAGCCTGTGAGGCCTTGGAACATGCAACCGCATCATCATCACCTCATGTCGAAGGGTTGCGACGGCTCGTGCGGACCGTTGCTCCAGCACTCAAGGGTGACCGGTCCACATCCGATGAACTCATGGACCTCGCGGGTGAATTGCTCTCGGGTCGGTGGCTCTCTCGATTGGAAGCAGAGCATGGGCGTTTACCGCGTTGAGATGACATGGTCTACGAATTGTCTTGTTGCTGCAACGTCAATCAAGTTCATGATCCTGTATCCATGGAGTTCTCGTTCCGTGACGGTAAAGAGGGATTCGTGGGCTTGAAGGCGCCGTAGGACATCAATCGCATCGGTGATTTGCTGCTCCGTCCGAGCGTACAGGCTATGCGCCTTGTCCAAATTCTCAGAGGCAAGGGCGGGTTCAAGTTCACTCAAATCAAAACCCATCCGCTTCCATTGAAGCATGCGTTTTTGCAACAGACCAACAGAGAACCCCTTTCTCGGGAGTGAAACAAGATGAACAATGCTTGGTGATTGTGGCTCTTGCTCGGCGGTTTCTTCGCCGGCAACAACCACGATGCCCAGTTGCTCTTTTTCATTCACTCCAGAGGAGGTGTCGTTGGAGATCTCGTTGAAGTGACCAATGCTCACCTCAGGCGAGGGGATATTCGGCCAAAGTGGCGCAAGGAGGCGTATTCGGGCCCAAAGCCGATGTTCAAAAGCAAGGGGTTCAACCGGGAACACAACTGCAAAATTCATCTTCCTTGAATACGAGTCCAATTGTTGCAATGCGTCGAGAACGACCTTCTCGCCGTTGTTTTGAACCATCCAATGGAGTGCATCGATCACCACGATATCGCCACCGAGCGGTGGGTGGTGATGAAGATGTTCCAGAACCTCAACAGCATCAGGAGGTACAGCATTCTCTGCTTCTAACTCCGAAAGCCACCACAAACTCCCTCTGTTTGTGGGGACATATCGAAGCAATTGGCGCATAGGTAAGCGGCTGTAACAGTGAAGCGAACCGTCGTGACCATCCTGAGATTCAATGGCCGGATACACGATGTTTGGGTCCACTGAATCAACCGTGAACAACCCCTGCATGTGGTCTCCCCCGTTCTCCGGTGAACCATGGCGACCTATGGAATTACTCCCCATGAGCATATAAAAATCCATCAAGCATTATATTGTCCGTCGTCCTGCAAGATACCGGTGGAAGCATGGCGAAAGACGAAAACGAAAACGTGCCCATGGCAGAGTGCGGTGCATGTCGGGCGGTAATTCCACTTGATTCGGCCGAATGTCCACAGTGCGACACCAAATTTTCGGGAGTCTCTGACGAGGCACTTGGGGAGTGCGGGGCTTGTCAAAACCTCGTCCCACTTGATTCAACACGATGTCCTGAATGCGGTGTTGTCTTTGTCGCCGATGATGTCGTGGACATTCTGCGAACATGGGTTCATACCACCGGAATCAACATACGAAAGTTGTTTGAAAAGTTTGATGAAAACAACGATGGAACAATTGATGCCGCCGAGATGCGCAAGGGGCTTCTTGGCCTAAACCTCGCCGATTTACCTCCTTCACAAGTTGACCGATTGGTTGCTGAAATCGATGCCGATGGGAACGGTGTGATCGACCTTGGCGAATTCGACGCGATTCTGATGGGAGATGCCGATGAAGAACTTGAACCCGTACTCAATGACGAGGCGGATGAAGAGGTTTCAACCGACCATGATGGTGAGGTCACTATAGACGACGAGGTTGAAGAGCAGGAACTGGGGGCTGAAGAATCCAACGGCCCTACTGATGAAGTGGAGGACGCTCCCTCTGAAGGGGATGAAGAAGATGAGCCCGCTGACGTTGAGGATGTTGAATCGGATGCAGATTTGGAAGTGGAAGACGACGACAACTACGCTGATGATTCGCCAACTGACGACGATGCTGAATCCGATGTGATGGAGGAGGAGGCAACCGTACACCCGCTTCAAGCGCTTGCTGACATGATGGACGAGCATGAAATATCGGCCCAGCGAATGTTCAACGAACTCGATGCTGATGGAAACGGTTTAATCTCCCTGGGCGAGCTCGAAAGTTCCCTCGTTGAGAAGTACGGCGATTTGTTGGAAATTGAGAACCTTCAGGAACTCTTGGAAGGCGTTGACACCGATGGCGATGGCATGATCGACATCACCGAATTCATTGAATCCATGGAGAATCTCGACGATCATGAAGAGGTTGTCAAGGAAGAGAAGCCGCCGAAACAATTCCCCACTGTCTGGCAGAAACGCATGATGTCCAAGACGTGGAACGACAACGTGTGGCCTATTGTGCACGTGGGCTTTGGAATCCTCATCGCTTTGGTGTTGGTCAACGCCCTCGTTGGACCGGTTGACGGTTCTGGGGGGAGCGTCGTCTTCCAAGAGATGGAAAGTTCTACTCCGCCAAGATCGATGGAGCTCGTTGATGGAATCTCCGTTTATCCTTGCGACAATGAATATCAAGACGGTGGTTGCAAAAACTCACTCACGCCCCTCGCCGGTGAAAACGGTGCATCATCGATGCCGAAGGGCTTCTACTGGGACGGAATTTTGTTCCTTCTGCTATCGGTTGCAGGATTGTGCGCCTCGTTATTCGTGCACCTCGTGAAGGCGCCAGGCTGGCGTGCGCGGGTCAAAGCCATGAAGGAAGTTGCTGACGATAAAGCCGATGCTTCTGGCAGCGATGAAACCCCGGAATCTGCTGGCGAAACCAGTGACGCAGACGCTGATCACGATCAAGGCGAAGGCGATGGAAGCAACGATGAAGGGGACGAAGAATTCGATGCTGAGCATGGTGAGGAAGCTGATGACGAGTCCGAGGTTGAGGGTGAAGAAGACAGCATCGACATCGGGTCCCATATTGGATTGGTCCTCGAAGATGAAGAGGTCTATGGAACCATTATTGAATTTGACGATGACGAAGGGACCGTCACCATTGAAGAAGACGGCACCGGCGATCTCGTGACGGGGTACCAGGAAGACATGTTCATAGAGTGAGTTCATGGCAGAATCCGACCCGATTCAACGCTTCTCTGGCATCGTCACCTGCCCGGTGTGTGGGTGCCTTGACAGAAAAGGCGTCTACCGTTGCCCTGAGTGCGGAACTTTTCATTCCGGGGCAATTCTGGATGAGCGGGAAGCCCCCCCGCCAACAGCAGCAGTCGCGGACACTGAACCACTCATTGACCCGAGCATCTACTCGTTGGGTCCAAACGCCGCCATCCCAGAGGAAATCTTTGACGAGTCGGATGAC
>JAUREJ010000003.1 GCA_030827475.1 Candidatus Poseidonia sp. | reverse complement strand
GGAACCCTGGTTTATAAGGCGGTGCGGATTCTCACCACACTGTGCTGCTACTCTTCCCAAGACTCTCATTTGTGCCCGGTCCAGTAGACCTCACGGCCTACCTTCCACCCAAGCACAACGCCGCGTTACCACATCATCTTTCGATGGTCTGAAGTATCGGTAATCAGTTTGAGCCCCGTCCCTTTTCCCGGCCCGCAAGCTAGACCAGTGATCTGTTACGAACTCTTTCAAGGATGGCTGCTTCTAAGCCCACCTTCTGGTTGTTTTCGACCACGGACACGGTTTGTCTGTGACACTTAACTGATATTTAGGGACCTTAACTTCAGGCTGGTTTGTTCACCTTGCGTAATGGTAGCTTACCCACCATCACTCACTGCTCGTATCTACGACGATTACACCTTCGGAGTTTGGCAGCACACCGAGGAATCGCTTCCCCTAAATGCACAATCAGTGCTCTACAGCGTAATCAATCTCCACGAACGTCTACCTACGAGTAGTTTCACGCGGAACCTGCTATTGCCCAACTCGATTGGACTTTCACCCCTATACCCAGCTCGTCCGAGCGATTTGCAGATCAGCAACGGTTCGATCCTCCACCCATCTTTCAACGGGCTTCAATCTGGCCAGGCATAGATCGTCGGGCTTCAGGTCCTCCACCATTGACTCCAAGCGAGCACACTTCGTCCCTCACAGTAAACTGCTGCGGACTTGTCGGTTTCCCTTCGGCTACGTGGATCAACCACTTAACCTCGCCAATGATCAAGACTCCCTGGGGCATTTTTCTAAACGCACGACTGGACGCTGCTCATATCTTCGCTTTCACGCCCAATCAGCCTGTACCCAACTGGTTTCACGTTCTTTTCACATCCCGCTAAGGATACTTTTCAGCTTTCACTCACGTTACTTGTAAACTATCGGTCTCGAGTTGTATTTAGGATTGGAAGTATCTGCCTCCCATATTCACACGCGATTTCCAACGCATGCTACTCTGTGACAGTCACGTGGTCATATCATGTACGGATACGGGACTTTCACCCTCTTTGGATCCACCATTCCAGGTGAGTTCTCCTTCCATGACTTAGACAAAAGACTGCCAACCACATCTCCCTCTCTTTCGATTTGGGATTCGGCTTGTCCTGATCCGTGTTCATTCGCCACTACTAACGGAATCTCAATTGATTTCATTTCCTCCACCTACTAAGATGCTTCAATTCGGTGGGTTCCCTATCGCTAATGCGACCGTTTCCGAAGAAACAGGAAGTCCTATTCAGCCATCTGCGGATCTTAGGCATACATGCGCCTACCCGCAGCTTATCGCAGCTTGTCACGACCTTCATCGGCACTCGAGCCGAGCGATCCCCCAGTTGGGTTGTAGCATCACATGTGTATGTTTCCACACCATATGAGTAACCCTTCGGTATCTAGTCATGCCAATTCGGCCTCAACAGAAAACCACCTCCTCGAGGGCGATTCTCCTCAGCCCTTCCCCCATCATGACAGGCATGACAGGGTGCTAAGCAACCACCCGACCTTCCCCCCGTATATGAAGAAATCGGTGTTGTTTGGTGCTTCATTGTGGGACAGTGTCCCTTTTTTGGGAAATTGAGAAGATTTTGAATTCAGGTGCGGTGAGCGGGAGTCAATTTTTGGAGATTTGCTTGGGCGACCGCATCGCCGGAGACCTTTCGCAACGTTTCGCTTGCCTGGCTCAGTTGACCAAGGTTAAACATCGCTACCGCAGCTGTGTTCAAGCCTTTCGCAGAATCCGGGGAACGAGTGTTGTGCACGTTCATGATACCGAGCGCCTTCTCAGAACGACCGCTCTCGACCAACGCAATTGCAAGATTAACAAGTATATCGCCGTTGGACGGTGCACCTTTAGCGGCCTCCCTCAGTGCGAGAATCGATGACTCAAACTGGGCATCGGCGAGACCGTGCTGCTGGGAGTCAGCGCCATCACGCATCCCAATGGCGCGCTGGAGAAGGGAAATCCCGTAGTTGTTGAACACCTCAGGGTTGTTGGGCAAACTGGCAGCCATCCTCTGAAAGACGCGAGCGGCTTGCGACCAGGAGCCTTGTTGCATCATGGTAAAACCTTCACTCAATGCTGAAGACAGCTCCGCCGACCCCCCAACATCGACCTGCAAGGCTTGTACGGGGTGGAGCGCCAACGAGAGGGAGGGAGCGACCACAGCGGATGGGCTTGCCTCCAACGGCGTGTGGAAGACGGCCGCTGGCGAGTCCGTTGTGTGGTCGTAGACGACGACATCCTCGTTGTACGAACCGAACTCCACCTCTACGATGTCGTCCTGTTGGTCGTAGATTTCTTCGTAGTTTGGGATGGCTGCGTCGATTTTCCAGTAATCTGGAAGATCGTCCACGCCAGAGAAAACCGGAGCGCTTGCTGCGGCCATTGTTTCAGCGGGTGGAGTATTCGGGGAGGGTTGGACCAAACGAGCGGATTGGAGCCGCACAGGTTCAGTCGAAAGACCAGAGGCGGGAGCACCTGGTGCTGTAACCGTTTGGACGGCTGAGGCAATCACCGATTCTGTTGCCGGCGAGGTGGAGAGGGGAGGGACGATGGGTGCGAACTCGCTTTGAGTTGGCGCTGGCATCAAAGGAGGGCTCTCTGACGGCAGTTCGGGCGTTGGTGGACGGTCCGGGAAGGGGACTGTGGATATTGTTGCAAGCGGTTGGGGTGCGGGTTGAACCTCAAGCGGGGCAACGGGTTCAGTCAATGGTGCATCCGTGGCGTGTTCCTCCGGAGGTACGGTCACAGCACCCGCCTCTGCGTTGTCATGTTGCCCTGGAGGCGAGGGCACGGGAACAGAGGCCGTTTGGGCGGCTGAATCTTGTGGAGGAGCGACTGCATCAACGGTGCTGTCATCGGGTGCAGGCGATAAATCGGGGCCGGCGTCGAATGGAATGCCTTCAGCAGAACTGCCGATTCCAAAAGGCAACCGTGGAGCGAAGACCTTGGACTCGCCTTGGAACCCAAACGGAAGTCCTCCTGAACCGCCCTCCTGTTGAGCGGAAACGGGCTCATCCCCAGCCTCTTCGGTTGGAGGCTCGATGCCTTCCAAATCGTACCAGGCTTCCGCAGCATCGTCCAATCCCGGCACTTCGGTGGGGAGGTTTTCACCGCCTTCCATGTCCTCGGCGAGGTCCGTGCGCAGTTGGCTTCCACACGCAGGGCATGCGGTTCCGCCAATGGAAAGCAATCCGCAGATTTGACACTCAAACATGGCTCTGCCCCGGCATGTCGTTGGCCCAACAGGACTTGAAGTCAACGCCCGCCTGAGCGTTCACTCTTCTTCGCCACGAAGCATTTTGGTCGCTTTGCTCTTGGCCTCGACGACAAACTCGCCAATGCCTTGCATCTCGTCGTCAACGAGGGCTTCTGCGAACGACTTTCCTTTGCTGCGACCGCGAGCCAACTGCCCGATGATGCTCAAAACCGTGATCCCGACGAGGATGATCTTAACGTAGACAGCGTTGTCTTCACCCCCGACAATAAACACCAGCAGCATGTAGAGCGAGACAATGAACGTGGTGAGAATCATCACCGGGAAACCCGCTTTGAAGAATTCATTGAACGAAATCGGATATCCGGCTTCTTCCGACATTCCCGCCGTCACCACGTTGGCCGAGGCCCCGATCAGGGTTCCGTTTCCGCCCAAACAAGCACCGAAGGCGAGAGCCCAGATCAGCGGATTGAGCAAGTAACCCCCCAATTCGTCTGAAATTTGGAGGACGATGGGAATCATGGTTGCCGTGTATGGAATGTTGTCAATGAAGGCTGAGGCAACGGCTGAAACCCAAAGGACGATCAGGATGGCTGCTGCCAACCGAACGGTCTGGCCGTCACCCGTGTCGCTGCCGAAGAATTCGATGGCGGCCATGACGTACCTGCCGATGTAGTTGATGACGCCCATTTCTTGAAGGGAGTGGACCAACACAAAGAGACCTGCGAAGAAGAGGAGGGTAGTCCATTCGACGTGGTGGAGCGGTTCTTCCAGTTCGTGCCGGTCGGTGGCCAGGAGCATCACAACGGCGCCCACGAGAGCAATCCAGGAGACGGCGATGTGGGTGATGGGGTGAAGGAAGAAGTTGAGAATCACGAGAACGAGGATAAATCCTGCAACTTTGAGCATCTGAGGGTCTTTGATGCCGTACTTTGCTTCCAATTCAGCAACATCACGAACCCGTGAACCCGAGAATTCATCGGCGTAATACCATTTGAGCAGCATAAAACTCGGGACGATGCACATCAAAATCCCTGGGCCCATTTCGAAAATGAAGTCGTTGAACGTCACACCGAATTGAGCCAATTCTGGGAAACCCGCTTCCTCGATTTTTGTTGAGGAAAGACCGGACCCAATCATGATGTTTGGGGGGTCGCCGATCATGGTCGCAGCCCCGCCGATGTTTGAGAACAACACTTCTGAAATCAAGAGGGGAATGGGTTTGATATCGAGGACTTTTGCGAGTTGGATCGTGACGGGCGTGAGCAAAAGCATCGTCGTCACGTTGTCGAGAAAAGCTGACAAAACGGCCGTCACCGAGCAGAGGATGACCACAAGCGTCCAAATTGAGCCACCACTTTTCTTGTAAGAAAGAACGGCGAAGTACTCAAACACACCCGTGTTGGAAAGAATACCAACCATCACCATCATCCCCAAAAGCAGGCCGATCGTTTCCCAATCGATGAGCGTGGTAACTTCTGCAAGGGTCAATGCATCGCCGACTTTGTAGTGGTTCAAAGCGAACAAAGCAACGAGACCACCAACCGCTGCTGCAAGGGTTCGGTGAACCGTTTCGAAGATAATGAGAACGTACACCGCAACGAGAATCCCAAGGCCAACATAAACCGCTTGGGATTCCAATCCATCACGAATTTTAATCCCGAGGTCAATCCCCCCGCCACCACCTGCTCGTGTTGGATTTGCAAACATCATGGCGCCGATGAACATCAAAAGGCCAAAGGCAAGTTGTCGACTTCGGTTGGTAAACAAGTGCGCATTCATGAGCGGGCCTCGCTTTGAGGGGGGATGAAGGCCCCCTTTGACCCTTTGGTTCGCATTGGATTACCTCCGCCACAAAACCCCGATGTTCCCTCGTTGCAAGACAAGAATTGAATTGGTGCTCGTTGCGAGGAAGCCCCAAACCTCGCTGCGTTGTTCACGTTCGAACAGACCTTTGTTGACTTTGACCTTCACGAGGTTGCGTGAATTGAATTGCTGCATGATTTCACCAACAACCGTTTCGCTCAGTCCAGCCTTCCCAACACGGACGCTTGGCTTGAAGTCACGCGATGCTGCTTCCCGGAGGATGTGCTTTGGAACGTCGCTCATGGCTGGTCCCCCCGTGAACGACGATGGTGTTTCGGACCCCCGCCGTAACGGCGTACACTTCCACACCTCATGCAGGTTTTGATACGCTGGCCATCTTTGATTCGGACTCGAAATCTGGAGGTGGTCGCATGATGTGACCAACACGACCTGCAAACGCGTTCTCGGCCGTCTACGGGAAGCGGCAAACGATGTCGTTGCGAGGTTTTGATCAGGTGAACAGAAGCAGCATCCAGGACCTCCGGAGGAAAGCCTCCTGGCGTTTGCAAAATGGATGAAAGATGTTCCTGTGCAAGGAGAGCGTTGCCGCGACGGTCCGTTTTGCTTGACCTTCGCCTTCGTCGTCCCATGCTGTTCGCCTCATTCCAAGAGCGCAAGCAAATCTGCCGTGATGGCTGCGATGTCGCGGTCACCATCAACACGGTGGAAAAGACCACGTTCCAGGTACCATGCAGCCAGAGGAGAGGTTTGACGGTGATAGGCATCGAGGCGGTTCAGGACCGTTTCTTCGTTATCGTCGACACGCCGCTTTTCCTCAAATTGCCCGCAACTGCATCCATCGGCAGGGACCGGATTGAACGTGTCGTGAAAGACCGTTCCGCATGTGCCGCAAGTTAGTCGCCCACAAATGCGCTCAACGATTCGTTCATCTGGAACTTCGATGGCCAGCACATGACTGATGTCAGCGAGTTCGCTGAGGGCTTCTGCTTGTGGAACGGTGCGTGGAAAACCGTCGAACATCACGCCGTCAACCGCATCCGGCTCCTGAATGCGCTCCTCGATAAGGGCGAGAATCACCTCGTCAGGCACCAAAGCGCCTTCGTCCATGTAGCGCTTGGCTTCCAGGCCAACTTGCGTGCCAGCTTTCACGGCGGCACGGAGCATGTCGCCGGTGGAGACTTGGGGAAGGCCGGTGTGTTCCATGATGCGTTGTGCTTGAGTGCCTTTGCCTGCACCTGGAGGACCGAACAAGACGATGCTGCCCATGGGTTTGGGAGATGGTCCTCCCTTTCAACCTTCATCATTGGTTTTGCCGGGCCAGCCATTCGTGACCGTAGTGCTGCCACTGCTCGATGGACCAACCCGCTGGAAGACCGGTGGAGGGAAGTGGAGGTGCTTGCGTGGGTTGCACAGGCAGGGCTACCGGCGGAACAGCCGTGGGTTGGGGGAGCGGTGGTAGGGCTTTCGAGGCCGAGGGAGGCAAGCCGGCGGGAGGCATGCCTGCGGGAGGAAGCGCTGCTGGAGGAACTGCTCTTGGCGGCATACCGGACGGGGGCAGACCCGAGGGTACGGCTGCAGGGAAAGCGGGCAATTCCATCGATTGCATGATCGCTTGCGCAATTTCTTCATCGCTGACTTCCCCGCTGGTGAGTTCGTCGACCGCCGTCCCGAGGTCCAAGGCATCTCCTCTACGCAAGCCAAGCGTGTCGGGGTCTCCATGCGTGTCCGGTGCAACGAGGTCGGTGCTGTTGTCAACCAATTCCCCGCCCTTCTTCATACGCCGAGCCAAGACCACGGCACCAGCAAGCAAAACGGTCACCAAACCAACGCTCACTGCGGGAGGCAAGATGCTGAAAAGACCCGATGAACCCGTGGCGGTCGATGCGCTGACCTCGAGCGTCAGTTGACCCAAGAGACCGTCGTTATTTGTGAGGTTGAGGTAGAGCGTGGAGATACCTCGTGCGACGTTTTCTTTGGGCTTGAGGGTCACCTCAACCGTCACGTTTTCGCCAACGCCAAGGTTGACAACACTCGGTTCCACCCGAATCGTCCAATCTGGCTTTTGGGCCATTTCATCATCGAGAAGTGCAACAGTGAGGTCTGCCGAGAGGGGCACGTTGCCGTCGTTGCGCACCACGAAGGAGGACGTCCTCCCATCATCCCGAGAAATACCGAGCAATTCCTTCCCAGTCAACGCCGAAGTAAGGTTGCCAAACATCGAATCCAACACGCCGACGGTCACGGTTTGGGAGGCTTCCACGAAACGTCCGTTGTTGGTGGCGTTGACCATCACCAGCAGCTCAAACGCCTCTTGGGTTGCGGGGGTACCGGCAGGAGGGATCAAACCGAACCGGACGATTTTTTCCTCCCTTGGTTCGAGATACACGGTGGGGTTTGCAAAACCAACACGCCAGCCATCGGGAGCCAAACCGTGGGTCCAATTCAGACCCAGATTGGTGTTGCCGGTGTTCTTGACCACAAATTCACCGTACGTGAACAGGTCGGAAATCACCGCATCGATGCGCAGGTTTTCAGGTGCCGTGAGTTGAACGCCCAATTCGTCCTTCACCACCAAACGAGTGATGTTTTGCCGGAAGTTCGACAGGGATCGTTCCGTGCGGATGGTGAAGGAGTTGGAATCACCTTCCTCTGCCGTTAGCGGCACGGCGAAGATAAAGTGAACAACGGCCTCGTCACCAGGGCCGAGGGAGAGGGAGAGGCGACGGGTGTCGCTGATCTCGTCGTAGTTGACTTGTATGGCCCATTGCGGGTTATCAGGCAAGACCGTGACGTCCAAGTCGACCATGATGTTGCCGGTGTTTTCGATGCTGAGGTTCATGTGAACTTGTTGCCCGCTATCAACCGCAAGGTCGGGTGAAAGGTGGTTTGGCCCCACACGACCGTCATCGTCCATCAAATGCACATTAAACGACTCTTGCGCGAGAACCGTAATCGTCACGGTTTCCGTGAAATTCATGTTCGGGTCGGTGGCGGAAGTCACGTAACAGGTTACTCGGTCCGTATCACCAGCAGCGGGCAAGCCGTTGGCCACTTCCGGCACGATCACCCGAATCGACATCGGGAGATATTCGAGGATGTTCAAGGCTTCAAAATCCAACTGAGAAGAATTGGATGAACCCAACATGACCTGCCAGCGATTCTCCGAAAGGCATTCCATGCTGTATCGCGCCGGTGCATTGCCGGTGTTGCGCACGGAGATGGAAAAGAAACTGGAGCCTCCCGGAATCGCCTCAAGGCCGATTGTTCCGGCTGCGACCACTTGAACTTGGTCAATCTGTTCGGCTTCGATAAAAATCCGTTGTGTATGAGCGACGGTGGGTTGCATTTCGTACCTCGCCGTGACCTCAACAACGTATGTTCCGGAACGGACATAACGAGGATTTGATGAGCCCGTGAGGTCGGCGTCAATGTCTTCAAGACGGAGGTTCAGGGAGTTATTGGCGGTTGAAGTTCCTTGGGCCGTCAACATGAACGTCGACGCTTCGCTGAATGTACGAGTCCATTGGTCTGGACTCGGCAGGAAGAAGTCGTCACGCCCTGGGGCAGGAATTTGAACCGTGGTCACCGAGAGTTTCACCGATTGATTGCCTGTACCTTCGTGCAGGATGGAAAGTGGAATATCAATCCCTGAATCGTTGCGAACATCGAGGACCATGTTGGCGTTGCTCGCGCGGTCCTCAGGCGAGGTTGGGATGCTACCGTCCGGATTCTCGACCACCACACGAACACCAAGAGCTTTGACCTCGACATCCTGGACCAAGACGTTGTTGTCAATCCCGTTAACCGCATCGTTCATCTCCACCACGGTGTTGTTGGTGTCAATGGACAAGCGCAGTTGATGAATTCCCGTGGTGGAGAACTGGTGGAAGATGGTTGTTGAGTCGATCATGCCCGGGCCAAGGCTCGGGCGTGTTGCGGTCGCCAACGTGGTTTGGGTGGTGAGGTCTTCCAACTTGATGGAGAACGAAGGGGTTTGGCTGGTTCCTTGGTTCGCCCAAGCGATCCGGATGGAGATCAGGTCGTCTTTGAGCGGGTTCGCTGATGAGGTCAAAATGCTTCCATCAAAGACCACGAGGTCCGCTTGAGGCGTGGGTATGGCCACCGCCGTCATGACAAGTGCGAAATCTTGTGTCGACCCGCTTCGATGAACCACCTTGACAATCCAACTTTCGGTCACAGCGGGGAGCGTACCCGGTGCAATGCGAATCCGTTCGACATTGTTGATGTCATCTGCAACGCCTCCCGAAGTCGAAAATCCTGAGACAAAGTTGTTCCCAAGCCATTCCGTACCGTCAGGACCAACGAGGAGTAAATCGAGGTCGTTAACAAGGCGGCTCTCGGATTGTGCTGCGTTGGCGCTCCCTGCGAGGTCCGTCCACGTCAGGGTCAAATCAAGACCATGACCCGGGTTCAGGTCAAAGGAATACAACAACCCAAAGCCTGGCTCAAGGGATTTCTTGTCGTCAAAGAAGGTGTCCAAGGGTGTGGAGCCGTCCATAGGAAGCACGGTCCGCTCGAGATTCACTTGACCCCAGCCTTCAGCGGCGTTGGGAATGTCGGGGTCGCCAAGATCGGTTGCACCGTTGATGAGGGCGCCTTTGACCAAAGCGCTGGAAGGCGAAGATACCATGGCTTGTTCTCGAATGAATTCTCGTGTCAAGGCTGCGACACCGGAGGCCACGGCCGTAGCTTGCGAGGTACCACTCAGCGACATGTAGTACGCATTCCCGCTCGCATGCGATCCGGAGAGGCAATTCGAACCCGCTGGATTCCGAGCTTCTTCAGCGAGTCCGGAGCAAATCCCGACACCAGGGGCCACGATATCGGGCTTCACACGACCATCCAAACTCGGTCCGAGCGATGAGAAGTTGGCGACGGCCCCCACGCCAGGGGTTCCGCTTGCCCCGGTGGTTGACGCACCCACTGCGATGACGTTCTTTGCCGTCGCCGGTGAGGTCACTTGCGATGGACCGGATCCGCCACGGTCGCCGACGGAGAAGATGGGCGTCAAATCCTTTCGGTCGTGGACGAAGGTGTCAACGGAACGAGCATCAGCGGTGTATTGGCCGTAATTTCCGTTCAAGCCCCAAGCATTGACCGAAAGGCGGGCAGTCATCTGTTCTGCATCCCGAAGCATGTCGTAAATTGAGCCAATTCGTCCAAACGTTCCGGTAGGGTCGTGTTCGAGCGCATACATCACAAGTGTTGCCGAGGGCGCCATGCCTTGGGCTGCGGCATCGCCCGACCCGTTGCCCAGGACCGTGACAGCGATGTGAGTGCCGTGGCCACCGTTTGAATCGGCCGGTGACGGATCAAGGCCAAACTGTGTGTAGGTCGCTGCAACACGCCCGGAAAGGTCGGGGTGGTTACTGTCGAGTCCGGTGTCGGCGATAGCGACCATCTCACCAGAACCGTCGAGGGTGAAGGTGGCGTTGTTCGCCGTGCTTTGAACTCCAGAAACGGCGTAGGCCAAA
The DNA here is from genome assembly GCA_030827475.1 of Candidatus Poseidonia sp. Lineage (GTDB taxonomy): Archaea > Thermoplasmatota > Poseidoniia > Poseidoniales > Poseidoniaceae > Poseidonia. Next base: position 72,488 of record JAUREJ010000003.1, on the reverse strand, counting down.
GCGTTGTGGACCCGAAGTTCATGTCCCGGTTCAGTCCAAAGAATCCGTCCGTCGTGTGCGACGTTTTGGACGAAAAGTTGAGCGATTTCTGGTCCAACGGTGGCGGTGCATGACCAAGCATCACAAGCAGCTTCGGTTGCCCCGTAACGCACCAAATCCGTTGCAAGAACGCCGTAGCCGCCCAATGCCAGGTCCGATGCCGGCAAGAGATGAACGGTTGGCGAGGAGGCCGGGTTGTCGACGAGGGATGGAGCCAATCGCCAGCCGGGTTGTTGAGACCCGAACCAGCGAACGTGTTCGCTTGAAGCGAGTCCGGTAACGGCGGTATCCGGACTTTCTGGAAGGCGAAGCAACCAAGCCTCGTCTCCGGAAGCGTCGAGCACGGTCAAGCCGAGGTCCTCTGCGATGGATTGCATGATGTCACCGTTCGGCGTGTTCAATTGGACGACCACAAGGCCGGTGTGCGCCATGTCTTCCGATCTGGTGAGTTCGCTTGGCATGGTCGGACCCGTCGAGAGCAAGGGGTCGAACGAACCTGCTGCTTGGTGAACGATCCCGGTGGAGGGGTTGAGCGAGGATTCGAACATCGTTGCGGCGGGCATTTGAGACCAATGCTCTCGGGCGATTTCGAGCCGTTGTGCCTCGGACAAAGGCTCGATAACGGGGAGGTTGATTTCGTCGGTGAAGGCGAGAGAATCGTTCGACGAAATCGGTTCAACAGCACCGGTGAGAGGGGTTGAAACCAACAAAAAGAGGACGACGAAGAGCCATGCCCTGGATTTCATGGCCATCGGACGCCCACCCGTCTTTTGAATCAACCTCTTGCGTGTGCTGAATCCGTGCAGTGAAGCGTCACAAGCCGTTGTATGCTGAGATGGCAGCATCCGTCTTCGCAACCGAGGCACGCCAGTCATCCTCGATACCCATCAAAGCACGAATTGCATCCACGTTTTCGGGTATCACATCGGATTCCTGATGGATGGCTTGGAAATAGTACAGCGTGTTGCCGTCGAGTTTCACACCGTCTTCCCAGACGAAGATTTCATGCAAATCGCCCCACTTCCTGCCGATATCACGGGCGTACTCCATCACTTCTGCCGTTGTGGAAATACTTGTTTCAGCGCCGTTCATGATGATGATCCGTGGTTCATTCTTCCACAATTCAATGACCGATTCGGTGGTTAAACCGTGGTCATCAGGCAAGGTCGCCACGATGGAATGGCAGTGCATCAAGGTCGTCGGGACGGCAACCGCCATGGAATTGATTTGAATCTCCGGTTTGACGGTCATCACGTCCGGACCATGATGTGAGGGAACTTTGAGCACGGGCTTGATGGCATTGATGGGGCCTTTTGCAGAGTCGCCCGGGTCGGCAGCGCGCCGTATCATCGTGCATTCAACCTTCAGACTCCCGCAGAGGTTGTACAACGGGACGAGGGTGCGGGAAAGTCCTGTGGTGTTGCAAGAGACCACGCGGGTCCCTTTCACGTTCAGGTTTTCGAGGTGGTTGGCCGATGAGGTGTACGACATCCCCGCCATGTCGTGTGTTTCCCCTCCCTGGAAAATGTACTTCACACCTGCAGCGAGGTAGGTTTCTTTGTTCGCTGCACCAACCTTCCCGGGGGAACAATCCACCACCACGTCGGCAACAGCAAGCAGATCGCTAAGTCCACCATGACACTCGTATCCTGCTTCGCCAAAAGCGGCAATTCGGTCGGCATCATCAAAGGTGCAATACAACGGGAAACCCTTGCGAACTGCGAGGTCACAACCAAACGAGGGGCGTGTTTTGGTGACACCGATGACGACCATGTCGTCTTGCGCATCAACAGCATCCGCAACTCGCTTTCCAATTGTCCCGTATCCGTTGATGGCGACTTTAACGGTCATGACCTTCTCCATGCTCTGCTCATTGAGCCCGTCAATAAAGGCTTCTTCGCCTTTCCAAAGACGGCAGTTGGGAGAAAACACGGACCGTTGGGAAGTGATGGATAGCAGGCTATTTGGGTGATGGTTGAAACCAGAGGTCATGGCGGATATCCACGAGGTGGTCACAAGGTCGTTGAACATCAACGAGAAACTCGGTCCCCGCCTGAAGGCTGCCGCCGAACAAAACGCCATTCTCCGCATCGGTTGGACCAATGCGGGGGACCCTGTCCCAAAGAACGGAGAATTGGGGTTGTGCCCCGCACTCCCTGAAGGCGCTCGGGTCCGGGCACTTGGCGTTCTCGGGTCGTGGGTCGCTGCCTTCGGACAGGGTGGTTCGTTCACGATTCAAGGCGATGCCGGGTCGTTCCTCGGTGCAGCGAACCTCGGCACAACCGTGGTCTGTGAACAAATGGCGGGCCATTTCACCGGTTACGCCATGGCCGACGGCAGCATCACGGTCCTCGATGGAACCGGTGACGACGCCGGCGCAGCCATGCGAGGCGGCACCTTGGTCATCCGAGGTGCAAGCGGAGCTCGAATTGGTGGTGGCATGGAGGGAGGGCTCATCGTGGTCCACGGCGATGTAGGGCCTGACCCTGGAGCAGGCATGAGCGGAGGGCGCATCGTTGTCAACGGTCGCTGCCCACCTCCAGCACCCGGTGTGCTGCTTCGCCCCCTTGAAGCGGATGAGGTCAAAGAAATCAACGCCAAACTTGACGATGAATCCTTGCACGTTCCCTCCGATGCGGTCTGTTTAATGGCCCAAGAAAAACTCCATCTTGAGCACGGCGGGTTCGTGGTCTCCTCAGGCGACCTCTCTCAAATCGGCCTCATCAACGAAGAAAATCCTCCGTTGAGAACCTACCAGACCGTCGACACCGTCGCCTTGATCGGAACCCGCGATGAGGTGAAATCGTTGGCCCTTCCGGTACCCCTCCTGGCGAATTTGGTCAGCGGCAGCACCATGTCGCCGGACGGGAACACCCCTGCAGATGTGACCTCGATTCTCAATCGTCATCCTGCGCTTGTTGAAGCCGAGCCACGCGCCGTTGATGTGATGTTGATTGGTCAATCCAACCTCCTCGACGTGGCTTCTTGGCTTCCAGACGCTGGAGGCTTCGCCGTTGACCTCGACGAACTTCCCCCCATGAACGCCGAGCAACTCGACGGTTTGCTTGTCGCTTTACGCTCCGTCGCATCAACCAACGTTCCGGTGGTCCTCATCCAAGGCATCAGCCGCATCCAAGCCTTGCACGCAAGGGCCGCCTACCACGGTGTCGATGTTGCCATGGCTCGAATCGAAGACGGGTCTGGACTTTCTGAAGCAGCCGCCCTTCCCATGATGGGGCGCTCCAAAAAAGAACATCTCCAAGGTACGATGACGCAAGCGGGGTTCCTTCTGGGTTTTGCTGCATCGGGTCACGACCTGGCTGTTTTGATGGCCTCGGGAGTTGACCTCGTTGCGTGCGTTGCTCCTACGGCGGACGGCGAAGACATCGCTTACTGGCTTCAGGGAACCCAAGATGACCTTGCGCACCACCTTCGCCGCATCGGTTTGAGCAGCGTTGACCTACTGGACCGAAAGCACCTCAGAGCTTTGGATCAGGAAACAGCCGCCGTCAGTGGCCTACGCCTTGCAGGTTACGGTCGCCCTCTCCCCCATTGGTTCGCACGGTAGGTGAAGACATGCCCACCATCTCCATCCCCCAGTCACTCCTCACCTCGTTGATGGAAAAGCGAGGTCTCGTCCATGATGTGAGTCAAACACACGAGGAATTGCCGCTGTTGGGAACGGATATCGACACATGCAACGAGGAAACCCTTGACATCGAAATTTTCCCCGACCGCCCCGACTTGTTGAGCGGCGAGACCTTGGCGTTTGCCATGGCCCCCTTTCTGCACAATGCAGCGGCACAACCCGATATGGAGACCTCACCAAGCGGAATCACCGTTTCCGTGGACCCGAGCCTTACTTCTGTCCGCCCGGTGGTCCATTGCGCCGTCGTCCGTGACGTTGATTTGCCCGGCGATGCCGCTGAACTTGACCTCTTCATCAAGGGCTTGATGGACCATCAAGAGAAACTGCACTTCGCCATCGGGCGGGGGCGGCGGCGTGTCTCCATCGGCGTCCATGATTTGGCCAAACTGCGCCCTCCCTTCCGTGTCGTCACCGTTCCTGAAACCGCAGCATTTGTTCCACTCGCCTGTGACGAGCCGATGACGATTCAACAGATTTTGGAACTCCACCCCAAAGGAACGGAATACGCACATCTTTTGGAAGGGAACGACGCTTATCCTCTGATCTTGGACGACAACGATGATGTCCTCTCCTTCCCGCCCATCATCAACGGCGACCATACAACCGTAACGCACAACACCCGGGATTTCTTCATCGATGTTACCGGATGGGACGAACGAGCTTGTGAATCCTCTTTGATGCTCATTTGCCTCCAACTGATGGAGCGTGGAGGGAGGGTTCAAACCGTTGACATCACGACGTGTTCCGGCGAAAAGCGTACCCTCCCCGTAGGCGAAGGCCAACGCCACATCGTCCCCGAAGAGTTGGTCACCAGTCTGCTTGGAAGAAGCTTCAGCGACGAGGATTTGCACCATGCCATCAATCGCATGGGCGGTCGGTTTGAGGGTCGCCAAGCCGTTGGTGAAAGCGCCCCAGAACGGAGCAGAAAGATGGCGGTCGCCAGGGCTGGTAGTTCCGAACTCGTCTTTACGATGCCACGATGGCGATTTGATCTTCTGCATCCCGTGGACCTCGTCGAAGAGTTGGCCATCGGCCACGGCTACGAGGACTTGGGTGTAGACCACCCCAAAGCCCAATTTACGGCAACAGCACGGCCGGACCACCACCTTCGCCGACGATTGAGGGATGCGATGCAAGGCCTTGGCATGATGCAAATTCAATCCCTCACCCTCTCCAACGAACGGGACCAGTTCACCAATATGCGATGGGAGCCACAACATGCCGTGACAAAAATCACCAACCCCATCACGGTGGAGCACACCGTCTTGAGGCAACATCTCCTTCCGGGTTTGCTTCGACTGCTGGGTGCGAATCGACATCATGACCTGCCTCAATCGGTGTACGAATTGGGAACGGTGGTGCGGAACCACGCGAACACCGAGCGACTTGCGTTCTTGACCGCTGAGCGGGCTGGAGGTTTTGCAGCGGTTCGGGGACGAATCCAAGCCCTCTGTACCGACATGGGCGTGACCGATTGGTCGGTGGAAGCCTTGCCTGACGGAGAGGGGCCGTGGCTCGCAGGCCGGTCGGCCAAGGTTCTGGTCAACGGAACCTGGGTGGGATGCTTTGGAGAACTTGACCCTGCCGTCGCCGTCCTCTACGACCTCCGTGTCCCCTTGAACGGAGCAGAGTTTGACGTCACAACGCTCGCCAGTTTGGTCGATGACCCCGTTTGAGGAAGAAGCATGTGCGGCCGATTCGCACTTGCGACGCCGCTCGAAGACATCGCAGCGCAGTTTGGGTCTGAACCCCTTTCCGATTTGACGCCGTTCACGCCATCGTGGAACATTACCCCCACAACCATGGTTCCCGTCATGACCCAGCACGGTGTCCACGGCGAGAGCCAAGTGCCGCGGCACTTTCGAATGATGCAGTGGGGATTTCGAGCATCATGGGCGAAACCCAGTCATCGCGAGCCCATCAACGCCCGGCTCGAGTCCGTTCATGAAAAGCCAATGTTCCGTTCGGCCTTTGAACGACGGCGGGGGGTGGTGGTCGCTGATGGATGGTACGAGTGGATGACGACACCCCGTGGAAAGGTTCCTTTTTACCACCGCCGAGTGGACAAGAATCCGTGCCTCTTTGCGGCGATATGGGACACGTGGATTTCGGAGGGGAATGCGCTTGAATCCTTTGCCATGTTGACCCGTGGTTCCAATGCAGATTGTGCCCCGGTTCATGACCGGATGCCGGTGTTGCTCACAAACGAACATCTCGGTTTGTGGCTCACCGAAGGTGAACAACCCGATGAGACGCCGACCTCAACCATCGCCCGTCACCCCGTTTCCACGGAAGTGAACAGAGTGACTGCGAACCATCCCGGACTGATTGAGCCGATACCAACCTTGTTTGATCAGGAATACGGCTGATACGAACCGTTTTCCCCCAACGTGTACGGTGTTGGCTCAAACGAACCGTCAGCATGTCGTTTGTAATGATAGCCATCGGTGTGATGAACCCAAGTCACGGTCTCATCAGAGGGGACATCACCCCCATCGGCCGATGGACTCATAACGCTTGCCGGTTCATCCTCCAAAGATGACACCGGTTCATCCGAAGCCGTTACGCCGTCGTAGTGGACCGACTGGTCCGTCGCCGCTTCAACGGTTTGAGAGCCGTCGCCGAAGAGAGCGAGGGCATCTTTGTACGCCTCGGTATCCGAGGTCACCAGTGGTCGGGCATGCGGGTCTTCGCCTCGCTTGTAGACCATGGGTGCAGGAGGCGCCTCATCCACTTCAGCAACGGTATCCTTTTTCTTGAACGGCCAAAACGGAGGCATGAACTGTGCGTGTTCGACTTGATTCAAGAAACCTACGCTACGGCTTAATCCAGCATGAAGGGGTGTGTTTCATAGGGGTCCTGCCTAAGCCGAGTTCATGCGCTGGGTGGCTGTGTTGGTCCTTTTGGTGCTCCCCACCTTGAACCCTGTGTTTGGTGCGGAAAGCCATCCTGAGGGACGTGATGAAGACGTCATCGGCGCAATAGCCCCAACTGAGGTCATTGTGCATCAAAACGAGACCGTCTCGACGTACATCACGGTTCAAAACAAGGCAGACGTCAACCAAGCCCTGACGATAGAGGTATTGAGCGTGCCCGAACCGCTCACGGTCATCGGCTTACCCCTTTCCGAAATCGTCGTCCCGAACCACTTGAGACAACTGGTGTTTTCCATCAAAGCCAATGGATCCGCAGCATTCCAAAACCACACGGTCTCGTTTAGCGTTTCAAGTGACCTCGAAGGGGCGGAATCGAAAACCATCACCATGAATGTCATCGTTGCACCCTGGTCCAATCTCAACTTTGGCTCCCAAGGCGTGAGTCAATTCACGGTCGATGAGAAGGTACGAACCTCCATTGCGATGAACCTCACAAATAACGGAACCCTGGCTGACAACGTTTCGTTCTCTCTCTCCACCAACTCGGGATGGGACTGGGGTTGGCAGATGCAAAACGTCGTTGGAGGCCAGGCACACCTCGTTGTTCAGCCAAACCAACTCGTCTACGCCTACTTTTGGGTTGATGTCCCCGCCATCCAAAACGGCATGCCTCTCTTTGAAACCGGTCCGCGGTTCACCCTCACGGCCACTTCGTCCCTCGACAGAGCCGCAGTTCAATGGTCGGTCGATTTGATGATGAATGAAAAGAAAAACGCCACGATTGACACTTACGATCCGTTTTTGGAAGTTGCACCTAATCAGGACGGGCGCCTGTATGCGGTCGTCCGCAACGTTGGGAACACACCCAACACGCTGAACATCACCCTCCAACCCTTGGATGAAAACGGTGAGATCCTCGCTGGATCAACGCCATCCGACCGATTCACGCAGGAGGGTTGGGTTGTTGCGCTTTTTGGAGGTTTAGAAGACATCACTCTCCAACCCAACGAGAGCCGAACCGTTGAGATCGGTTTTCAAGCACCCAATGAATTCGCAGGCAGCATGCACATTCAACTCCAAGTTTTTGCAAGCGGTGCGAGTTCCTTGTTGCGAACGGCACCGATGACGGCCACCATCAACCGGACAACATCTGCTTTGGCAACCTACACCGAAGACGGGTGCAATAACATTCTTCCCGAACAAGCGTGTTCAGCGACCATCAGCGTCCTCAACACGGGCAATTCGTACAACACCTATGTCCTGCGCCTCGGTGAAGTAACGGACGGGTTTGAGGTCACCCTCCCTCCCGAGGCGATGCTCGTTCAAGAAGGCCAAACCAAAACCTTCGCCCCTCTCAACGTGACCGCAGATGAGGGGAGCGTTGCGTTCATGACCGGCGTTGCCTCCATTGAAGTTCTGGGCGATGCCGGAACCGTCCTTGATACGGTCAGCATTCCTTTGGTCGTTGGACCCGAAATCAAGTGGACCTTCAGAAACATTGCTGAGCAAGTCAACGCCAGGGGCCGGCTCACCATCGCCATGGAAGCGAGAAACGATGGAAACGCCATCGATGGGCTCATCGTCCAACTGCAATCAAGCCATGTGGTTGATATGGGGTTCATACCTCCTGAAAACGCCGTTTATGAAGACGATGTTGAATTTCCGCGGTCCTTTGAAATCAACGACATCCCCCTCAATTCCAACTTCACCATTCGAGCTTGGATTCAACTCCCGCAGGACCAAGTCAACAACGGCACGGTCACCATCACCACCACCATTCGGTCACGCTACGCTCCTGAATTACCGTTTGTCCACACCTCAACGGGCGACTATCTTGGACAAGCTTGGCAACCGGCGGATGAAGAGGACGGAGGAATTGATTGGGGCGGTATAGCGAGCACGGCAGTACTCTATGTCAAAGCATGGTCGGGTGTGCTGCTTGCAATCGTCTTTGCGAGCCTTGTGATTTACAAAGCGGTCATCGACCGTGATCGTCGATTGGAGCAGCAAAACGTACTGCCCTACCAAGAAACAAGTGCAGAAGACGATTGGATGACCCGTTACCAAAAAGAGCCAACACCTGAAGAAGTTCTTGAAACGCCTCGCGAGCCCTTGCAAGCCGTCCCCAAAGAGACCTACGAAGCCATGTTCCGTCACGCTCACGGGCAACCGAGCCAACCTCAGTCCCCGGTTGATAATGCACTTGTCAGTGCCGCAACCTTGGTGTTGGACAAACGGACAGAAGACTTTGGGAAGGCCAAGGCAGATGATCTCCTGTCATCGCTTCAACATCAAGGTCTCCTCCCTGCACCTCCCCTTGGGGATGGAGCAGCAACTGCCTCAGTGATGTCCGAGGTTCAATCGCTTGAGGCGCAGAACATCCTCACCAATCAAAAACCCGAGGATGATTTGGAGTTTTGAGCATGAACTGGCATGTAGGCGTGGACGAGGCCGGTAGAGGCCCGGTTCTCGGACCTCTCATGGTAGGTGTATGTGCAATCCCAGAGGGCGATCTTGCCTTATTAAAAGAACAAGGAGTTCGCGATTCCAAAGACCTCTCGCCCAAAAAAAGGCGGGAACTTGAAGACTGGTTCACCAAAGAAAGCGAGGAGCGCGGATGGTTTGGTGGAGTCATCACCCTTTCTGCTGAGCGAATCGACCTCGCCATGCGAGAAATAAGTCTCAATCTTCTCGAAGTACAAGGATTTCAAGAAGCACTGCTTTTGCTGCCGCAACGCTCAGACCTTTCTGTCATGGCGGATGCGTGCGATGTGAACAGCGAACGCTTCGCTCGACGCATTGTGGACGGTTTACCGGATTGGCCCTGGACGAACTCAACGGTACGAGCAGAGCACAAAGCCGACGAACGGCATGTCGTCGTAAGCATGGCCAGCATCCTCGCAAAAGAAGCGAGAGAACGTGCCGTCAATGCCATCGAAGAACGGCTTGGTTTCGCAATCGGCTCGGGGTATCCAAGCGACCCCACAACGCAACGCGCGCTTCCCGACCTCTGCCCTCAAACCGGTCTTGATGTTGATCTCCGCTGGGGGTGGGCGACAGTCAAGCGGTTTTGGGAAACGAACCGAGCAGGTCATGTTCCCGTACGGGGGAAACCTCAGACCCACCAGCGAACGTTGTTTGATGACACCCGCCCACGCATTACTTGAAGGGGCGGCACCACGCAGGAGTGAACGGCATGGATTGGAAACCCGATGAAGCAACGGAGGCCGTCATCCGCCACTTGGCCATCCAAAACGCTCTGGAGTATGAAGGAAAGGCGGCCGTGGGTTCCGTGATTGGACGCATCATGGCAACACGAAGCGATCTTCGGCCCCACGGAAAGGCCGTCAACGGGTTGGTCGCTCAACGGGTTTCGGAGGCCAACCAACTCGCAGAAACAAGAGGATTGGATCACCTTCGTTCCATTCTCGAAAACGAAGCACCTCATCTGCTGGAAAAGCGGTCAACGAAGCCACGAAAAGAAGGCCTAACAGAACTCACCAACGCGACCCAAGGTGAGGTTGTTCTGCGTTTTGCACCCAATCCGAACGGTCCGTTGTCCTTCGGCCATGCTCGTGGTCTTGTCATCAACAACACCTACCGGGAAATGTACGATGGTGTCTTCATTCTCCGCTTTGACGATACGGACACGAAAGTCAAGCCGCCCATGTTGGAGGCTTACGAACAAATCGTGGAAGAGGCGACTTGGTTGACAGGGCGGGCACCGGACCGGGTGGTCATCGCATCCGACCGATTGGAGCACTATTACAAACACGCTGAGCAAATGTTGGAGAATGGATTCGGCTACGTTTGCCGTTGCTCGGCTGACGCGTTCAGAGAACACCGACAAGCGAAGACGAATTGCCCGTGCCGAGATCAGAGCCCTTCGGACAACCTGACCCTGTGGAAAGGCATGCTGAAAGGCGCATACAAGCCCGGAGATGCAGTTGTTCGGGTGAAAACCGAAATGGATCTGAAGAATCCGGCGTTAAGGGATTGGCCTGCATTGAGGATACAAGACACGAAGGCCCACCCTCATCCTCGACCAGAAGTTGGGTCGACCTACGACGTTTGGCCCCTCTTGGACTTCCAAAGTGCAGTGGAGGACCATCTCCAGGGCGTCACGCACATCGTGCGAGGGAAGGATTTGATGGACTCCACCCGAAAGCAAACCTTGCTTTACGAACACTTCGGGTGGAAATACCCCGAAACCTTGTATTGGGGAAGAGTCAAGGTCCACGAATGGGGTGGTTTTTCCACCTCACAGATGCGCAAGGACATTGAAGCAGGTCGTTACGATGGGTGGAACGACCCAAGGCTTCCCACGCTTTCGGCGCTCAAGGACCGAGGCATCCAAGCCAAGGCTCTCGAACAATTTTGGCTTGAACTCGGCATCACACAAAAAGACATTTCCGTACCGTTGGCGACCCTTTACGCACACAACACGAAAGCGGTTGACGACGACGCACCACGTCTTTCTTTCGTAAGGAATGCCGTGGCCTTCAAACTTGAAGGTGAACATCCAACCGAGGTCAAGGTCCCGGTTCACCCCAACCACCAAACGATGGGATGGCGAACTTGGAAATTTAGCGAAAATGCAGTTTGGCTTGAGGCCGATGACATAGAAAAAATGGATGTCCGTTTGAAGGAATTCGCCGATGTGGAACTCCACGACAATGAAGCCCGCATCACGTCCATCGAGCGCCACCATTCGCATCCGGTGATCCACTGGTTGCCTGCTTCTCACGCCAGCGAAGGAATTCTCTTGGAAACGAAGAATAACCAGATTCAACGAATCAGCGGTCAACTTGAGCACCACACGCACGAAGCAGGAACCATCGTTCAGTTGGAACGAATCGGCTACGCCCGTGTCATGGACGACGGTAGCCTGATGGTGTGCCATGAAACAACGGACGAACCCTGAGCCCAACCTACAAAGAGCCCAACGCCTGTCGCGTGGCATGGGCAAAACCGTGCGGGACCTCACGCTTGACGACGAACACATGACCATCGGTAGCGACGATACGGTTCAGGAAGCTGCGAAGCGGTTGCTGACCGTCCCTGGCGGGATCTTGGTGGTCTTGAACGATGAAAACCGGGTCCAAGGGGTTCTTGGACAACGGCAACTGGTCAAAGCCTTGGCCGATGGCGTTGATGCTACCGCTGATCGATGCCACGAACACATGGAGATGGATTTGATGACCGTCCGTTTGGATGACGACCTGAAAGCCGTTCTTGCGGATGTGCAGGCACGTAGCCCACAAGCGGTAGTAGCGGTGGACGATAACGACGAATTCATCGGCTATTTTTCGCCGGGCGACTATCAAGAAGCGGTTCAACTCGTGAAGAACCTCAAAGATTTGAGATTGTGATCAAGCAACCAATTTGATGGTCCGCTGACATCCTTTGCAGGCAAAGCGATGGGGTCGTTCCGTTGTGGTAACCGCATTTACGGTATGGCAGGCCGGACACGGCACCGTCGGATGCACCTGCTGAGAGCGAGGAGGACGGCCGCCAATCATCCGAGGACTGGCAATGGCCGTGACCCACCACACGAAGGAAACGACGCCCAAGGCAATGCCGATGAACAGTGGAGGATACCCGAAGATGGTCACCATCAGTGCCACGGGAACGAGGACGAGTTCGAGATAGAGGTAGGTCCGTCGCCGCTGACGCGTCAAGCGCAACCCAATGACGAAGGAGGCGAAGAGAGCTGCAATCGTCAGCGCCGTCAGGGAAAGCGGTGCAAAAGCGATGGAAGAGGTCGGTAGGGTGGCCAACGTGAATTTTTCACCCTGTTCAATGCCATCTCCGCTCAACGATATTCGGTCGCCCCAAGGAAAACGAACCACCGAGAATTCGAACGCATCGGATTCGCGTAGAATGCTGCTGCTCAGCGCCGTCATGGAATTGGAGGTTGCCGTAACTTCAATGTCGATTCCACTCCAAAGCGGTGCGGGTTGCACCACCACGAAATTTCGAAGGAGGTCAAAACGCACCCCGTCCGTGATGAGTTGTGTCGTGGAGAATCGCAAGGTAACGGGGTGATTGATGACGGCGTTTTCTCCGTTGAGGTCAACCTCGATTCTGACTTCGTTGAACTCTCGGAAATCACCGAGCAATTCTTCGGTCTCAAGGCCCAATCCAGCGTTGAGGTACATCGGCCCCAAGGAAATCATCTGCCGTTCAAACTCAGCGAGTTCAACGTCCTCAATGAACCGGCTTACACGGTCATCGTCAGTTACCGGGCCGGCTGAAAACGCACGAAGCATGGAAGAGAGGGCAGGGTTGTCATCACCGATGTGGTCCATTCCCCACCGCATCCAGAAAGCCAACTCATCATCGATCGTCAAACTGGTGATACGTTCAAGGAGTAAACCGTTCCCATCGTTGCTCAAAGCGATGTTCATCTCCACGTCCAATTCGCTCCCGCTGCCGTCGGTTCGGAGAGGTTCATCGGGCGGATAGTAGGTGCCCGTACCACCACCGGAATCAAACGTCTCGATATCAAAGGAAGTCGACCCTTTCAGCGAAGGTTTGCCTTGTTGGAAAAGCAACTCAACTTCAACGTTGATCGTTTCTTCACCACCAGCGGCATCCATCCATGTCCACGTCACGCGCACGGCGTCGTTTGAACCGGTCTCAATGGGGTCACCGCTGACCGTTTTCCCGTTCACACGGAGGTCAATGGATTCGGCAAGGGCAAGGGTAGAGAGGCCCCAAGGTGAGTCAAGAAGGACCGCCAAGTAGACGTCCGAGCCCTCGATTTCTGGCTCGGGCATCATGATGTCCATCAGCGGAATCGTTGCCTCAATGGAAGAGGCGTCGTCTTCACCACCCCACAAAAATTCCAACTTTGCATCGGCCCCTGGGACGCTGAAAACGACGGCCTGTGCCGTGAGTTCCAATTCGATGTTGGAAGAGCCCGAGGTGGTCAATTCATCCACTTCAATGTCAAAACTCAGAACCCCCGTCCCTTGTGGCAGGAAAGATGCGCCTGGGTCGGTTTGGGCGCTAAAGCTCTTTGACCCGATATTGACGGTGGCCGTTGCGTTGATTTGGACTCCAGCGGCGTTTGTGATCTCGTAGTTCATCTGGAACTGCCAAGTTGCCGTGGGGATGAGCCCGCCCCACGTGTCTGGAAGAACCCATCGGCCGAGACTTTCTTGAGATGAAATCGAGGTTTCAAGGGACACCGTTTGGGCCTCTTCTGCAAGTTCTGAGGCGAACGGCGTGAGTTTTTTGTTGGCATCGTTGCCCAAGAGATAGAGTTCGACTTCGGATGCATCGCAACAAACACGGATGTCTTCCGTTTCAGCCGCTTCGACCGTTTGCACCAACGGCAGCAACGCTGTCAAGACAAACAGCGAACTGAGAAGGACGGCACCACGCATGGCTCTCGCCCATTCCACGGACGACCGGCACATAACATGAACGCCTCACGGTGAGTTGATGTGCCTCAAAGTGCTTTTTCGAGGAGGGCTCCGAGTTCCTTTTCGAACAAGGTGACCAAGGCCTCGCCAACTTCGCCTTGCAGTTCATCAGGAAGCAAGCGCAGGCCGAGTCGGGTTGCAGCTCTCGTGGCTTTCAGCTCTGCGTAAATGCTACGCGCCTTTGAGTGGAAATAGTAAGCAACGGCCTCTTTGATTTCGGCCTTCAGGTCAGGGTCATCGTCCACCTTTGCCCTGATATGGGCTTTGAGTTCATCCTTCACCAAGTCACGGAACGCCTCGATGACCAAATCCTCGGTCGACATCAACTCTTGGATTTGGTTTTGGATGCTTCCGGTCAACAACCGTTCAATCGCCATGACTGACCCAAGGCCCAAGGTGGCTTCAACCCGTCGCTTGGTCAGAGGACATCAGCATGCCCGTTCGCAGCCATGAATCGAGTGTTTTTGAGGCGAAGAGCCGGGCCTCATCGAGTTCTTTCGGCCATGATTTTTGCACCTCATAGGCCTGACTCACCACATCTTGCGGGTGCCCCTTGAGAACCATCCGGTGCCACACCAATTCCTCAAGACGAGGTGTGGACAGTCTCGGATGGGTCAAGCAAGGCAGAACCAACTCGCTCAGGGCCAATGTGCGCTGGTCGACGTCCATCCCGTCCCATGCTTTGCTCAAGCGTTTGAGTTGGCGGGAAGCCATCCCGGGCATCATGTCCACAACCGGTTCACCCACTTCAGGAAGAGGAACGGTTCGTATGCTGCCTTCATCCTGGAGATGAGCGACCGTGGCTGAATGAATGGGGTCGTAACTCGTGTCAAGGGCACCTCGCATCCACAAACCAAGCGAGATAAATGGGCGCAAAGAACGCACTCGTCGTCCGTTTGGAGCGAGAGCTGCAGCCAAAGCAGCAGCCTGAAGAACCGGGTCAAGCGCCCCTGTGTGCGGCTTGTTTTTGGAGGCGAAGACCATCTTGGTTTGAACGGGAACGATGTTTACCAAAGCCCCCTCGGGAAGATCGCTGGCCGACCACGTGTCGTCTTCGACATTGAGAAAGACCCCGAGACCTTGCTGAGGGGGTTCTGGGAGGCCCCAGTCATCTCGTGGGACATGTTCACGAGGTGCAGTGAATCGGCGGCTGTACTTGACGCCACAATCCAGGAGGGCCCCCTCGAGTTGCCCGAGTGCAAGCACACCCTCCAAGGTCGCCGGAGCGCTCAGTTGGAGAGCATCAGCCGCTTGAAGCCGTTCGAGGTACCGATGAAGCAATCCCGAGACGGGTTGAATGAACGGTGCCGAGAACAAATCTCTCATGTTGAACAAATCCACGGGGCGTGTCGCCCCTCATCAACGTGTCCTTCGCGTAGCGCCGAAGTCACTCGACCATCAAGCGGAGTTCGTCCCGCTTGTAGCGCCATTCGCCCGGGAGGCGCCCTTCGCCCTTGTAGTAGTTGGCGAGTTTCCGAATCTTGGATTCGGTGATTTCAAGCGCTCGCTTGTTGTGAATGTCCTTGTGGTTGCCCGAACCGAGATGGTTGATGATGCCGACGGCTTGACGCATCAGGTTCATCATGTCCTCTGGGTAGGAACCTCCCATTTCGTTCTCAGCCAAGACCTGGCCGATTCGCTTGCCGAGCACAAGGCGAACATCGGGGACAGCGTGCTTGTCTCGCAGCACCGTCCCGATCTCTGCGGAGGACATTCCGGATTTCCCCATTTCAAGAATGAGGGACTGAACGGCATCCTTGTCGGTGTTTGACCATGAAGGTGCCTCGGAAACGTGGGGTCGGGAGGAGCCGCTTTGGCCTCGTCGGGACTTGTACATACGTGCCATTTCACATCACCAAGCGGGCTTCCGACTTATCTCCCCTTCTTAATCACTCCGCAAACGAGCGGCGTTGCTTTCAGGAGGATTATTTCTTCCGTTGATGGGCCTTGGCCAGCATCCCCGGCGTCCCCGACCATTCCCAACCCGGTGCGAGTGACCTTGCAAGGCCAATGCATTCACCGTTTTGCAGCACTCGAACATCATCACCCGAGCGGATTTCAGCGTCAAAAGATGAAACATGTTGGAAAAAAACGTCCCCCTTCCATTTCACGTCCGAGTGAAGATGCACTTCTTTGAGCGCACCGTGTTCATGGAGAACATCGATGGATGCGCGCGAGAACGAGAACCCGTTGCGGTCAATCGACCAAACGGCGAGTTGAACCCCGTCTTTCTCAAGTTTCCACCGTGGGAGTTTGCCTTTGACCTTCACCCCCTCAAGCCATGCATCCGTCCCCGTGGTTTTCCGAGCGATACTTTTGAAGTGTTCAAGCAAGCGGTAACTGTTTTTTTGGTTGCGAAGTTCAAACATCTGGACCGCGTCCTTGACAGCGGAGGTGAGACGTTGCAGCGCATCGTGATGCGTGGCTCCGTCACCGTTCCGGGTGTCAACCACGTCAATGTCCAAGAAATCCAATTCCATCCCTGTGTGGTTGATGATGCGTTTGTAACCGCCTTTCTTGACCAGGGCAGACAGCATGCGTCGTACCCTGTCAAGTTCATCCTTGGACCAGTCCCCGGTCACCGGAACATCGTAATTTGCTGCGGGCCAAACATCTTCCAAGTCGCGAGGGACGAGACCAAGCGGTGAGGTCATCATCACCTCGTGACAACCCGTGGATTGGATGGCTCGCAAAAACTGGGTATGGGATTTGGAGAGGCGATACGGCTTCCTTGCCGAACATGGCAGAAAAATCATCACCTCACGAACCGGATTTGGCGGCGTGTACGCCTCTGTGATGAAACGTTCCCAGTCGATGACCACCGGGTCGTCGAGCATGTGGGGCGAGAAACACTCCAGAACGTCCGATGCGTCAACATGTGAGGAAAGCAAGCCGGGTTGGACTGAGCTTTGTGCCTGGTGTTTGCGAAGGTGCTCAACCAAGCGTGGGCTGGACAACGACGAGCGGACCGCCAGCGTTTGGATGCTCCCGTTGATGACGGAAGAGCGAACTTCATCGATGGCCTTCATCATGTGGTAGGCTTGAGTCTCAAGGTTCGTGTCTTCGTGAGCGAGCGGTGGACGAGGCCCGTTTTGGGTGAGGACCATGCCGAGAGCCACCGCTTGGTGACAACGGGCAAGGTCAACCAAATCGACACCCATGTGAACAAGAGCAGCAAGGTTGTCCGGACCGCCAAGACCAGGAGCCCACAGCAGCGCTCCTGGGAACCGGTGTTTGAGGGCGATGATCGCAGAAGGGAGTTTCCCCGGCTGACTGGCGAGTTGGATCGCATCGGTCAAGACCACAATTTCGGGGGAGAGGGTGGCGTCAATGAGCGATGCGTCGTGGTGCATACGCTGCCAGGAGACAGGCAAGAGTTCGCTGGTGCCCTGAGGTTCACCTGCGTTTGCATCTTCAAGGGAGGGGGGCAAGACGTGACCGATCGAAACGCTGTAATGGGGCTGAATCTCTGTGAAATGAGGAGGCGAAAACGGGCCCCGTGCATGGAGGTCGAGGGTCGCTGGAAGCGTTGCGGTGGTGGTGGATTCAAACGGAGCGTAATTCAACGGCAACGACGGGTCGCCCTCAAGAAGCACGACACCCGGCGTTTGAGAACTTGGTTGTTTCCGGTCACCCAAACCCCAAACTCGAGCGTAGCGGTGTCGGGACAAAACCGTGCGCCCCAAGACATCCGCCATGAACCGTGCTGAGACCTTCGCTTCTTGAAAGGTTTGAACCCTTGAAGGGGGTGGATTTGAAAGACTCCTCCCCCACGCAAAGGCATGGGGTGGACTTCAGGTGTTGCGCGAACCTCATTGCTCCTGTTGTTCCTTTCCTTTTGCTTTCATCCAATGACCAATGCGTTGGCTCAATCATCGACTGAAGATCCCGGTCGCATCACCGTGGTGAACATCTCCCCGGAGGCACCTCACGAACGCCGCATTCCCTTGAACGCTGGAGAACTTGCCCTCCTGGCTTGGGATTGCGATGCTTGTACGGTCGATGTGACAGGTAACGCCATCACCACCCAAGAAGGGGCACTCAACACGTTCAACATCGCCGCTTCGGACACAACCGAGGTCACCATCACCGTCACCAGCTCCACCGAAGATACGCTCTCTATGATGGTGGTCGCGCCGATCGACGAAGCGCATCCGACCGTTCGCCCAGCCCCGGGAGAAATCGCCACCACGGCTTCCATCGGCGTCTGTGATCCTGTCGAAACCTGTCTGGACGCCAAGACAGGCACCCTCGCATCTCGCATCGGGTCCACACAGGATCTGGATTTCCGCCTCTCGGGCCACCTCGATTCGACCAACGACGAATACATCGTGATCGATGTACAGGCCGGTGACTCGGTGGAGTGGCAGTGGTTGGCCACCACCCGAGCGATCAGCGTCCGGATGTACCACCAATCCAACACCGCCGAGCAGAGCCACGCCGCCATCCACACCGCCGATGCGGGTTTCAGCGAACTCGCCGGGCAACCGCCCAATGCGGCATGGTGGACGGCGGAAGAGGACGGCCGCTTCATCGCCCGCCTTTCCTCACCGGAACTTGGAGCGTTGTGGGCGGCACACGTGATGCTTCATCCGGCTGCAGATACACTCAGTCTTGTCGATACCGACCTTCGCTACGGTGCGGAAGTTCTCGGACACCACACCCGGGAAGTGCTCTTTTCGTGGCCCGATGTTGAGGCGCTCCATCTCCATACACGACTCTCCGGAGCGACGGTCCAAATCGATCAGCTCATGAGCGATTCTTGGGTCAAGGGCACACCCTCCGTCTTAGGTCCTGGAGAATCCTTGACGGTCCACCCCTACCCGGAGACCACCGTTGGTCGGCTCAATGTCCTCAACTCCTCCGTCTTTTCCATCGAACTGCTTCGCGTGTCCTTCGCTGACAAGGATGGCTTGGAAGCCCCAGCTTATCGCCCCTCGAGCCTTGAAGTGAACAACACCAGTTGGCCCCTCCTCAACTTAACCAGCACCACCAACGGTGAATTCACCCTCGCCGTTCACGATACTGCAGACACATACCGGCTTGAGGTGGACGGTTGGCTGGACTCCATACATTTTGTCCAGTTTACCCTTGATGGAGATGTGGAAGGGTTGGAAGCCCAACTCTGGGACATTGACCAAAAGACCGGCGAAGTTCTCCTCACGGACATTACACGACCCGTCGGCGATACATTGAGCATCGGACTGCAAGTTGGTCGAGGTACACATTTTGTCCAGTTTCGTTTCCAAAACGCCTCCGAGGCCACACCCCATCTCTGGGGAGAAGATGTCGAGTCCCGCACCTACACGGTGCAGGCAGCATACTCTCTGATCGACGAGGGCGAAGAACCGTGGTTTCCTCCAAGCGACGATGCGGTGTTCTGGGGCGGTGTGGCTCGCTGGTTCCTCGGTTTTCTGTTCCTCCTCCCCGTTGTCTATTTGACCGTGACACTCCGGCGAAGCCAGCGGTTTGCCCGTGTTCTTGCTGAACAGAAACAGCGCTTGGCATGGTACACCGCACGCCTTGACAGCGGTGAGACGAGCGTGAAAGAAGCGCGAACGGACCTCTCAAACGTGCTGGAAGCGGTCGCGCAACTCGACTGGCAGGAAGGCATGGATGCCTGGGGAGAGGAACGGCTCGAACACCGCACCGAATCCGTCGCCTTGGCCGTGTGGCAGGTTGACACTCGGCTTGCGAAAACCGAAGGAAATTGGGTCTTGGTCGTCGGCGTTCACATCCTCTCCGATGCTTGGGAACTCGCTGCCCTGCGCTTTGACGCCCCTGAAGGTCGAGCCTTTGAGGTCGTCCACGTCGAGCCTCGCTTCTTGCACCAAGGCGAGGAACTTTTCTTGGACCAACTTCACGAGGGTCACCGGGCTTATGTGGTCGTTGAACTTGAAGGACCTGGACAGCACGTCGACGTTGAACTCAACGGGCGAGTCGGCGGGGAACCCTTCGCTGCACGAATGCCCGAAAGCGTCCGACGGACCGGTCAGACCTCATGAGCGACGACGCTCAGAAGCATCGTCGAGAATGCTCTTCGTGATGTCGTCCGGGCTCAGGTCACTTCGGACCGATTCCAACGTCTTTCTCGCTGCCTTGCTGACCTTTTTCGGCATGTACAATTTGAGCAGGACGACCACATCACCACGTCCGGTCCCGCGCTGACGAGGCAATCCTCGTTTTCGAAGTTCAACGGTCTCGCCTGAATTGGAATGGGCAGGGATTTTGATTGTAAGCGGTTTTCCGTCGAGATGGTCCAAGGTCACCGTCGTACCCAGAAGAAGGTCAGCATAGCCAAGAGGAAGCGACATGATGAGGTCTGAACCGTTCCTCTCAAACCAAGGATGGGGGTCGACTTCCAACTCGATGAACAAATCACCGGGTTCACCCGAACCCTGGGGTGCAGGTTCGCCCTTTCCTCGCATGCGCAATCGTGTACCGGATTCTGCACCCTCTGGGACTTGAAACCGAAGCGTGTTCGGCGTGAGTTCTTGGCCCCGTCCGTTGCAATCTTCGCAGGCGCGGTCCGACACGCGACCTCGACCGGAGCACGGGTTGCAGGCCTGAACGGATTCCTGAATGAATGGGCCGACCTGTTGGCGGACACGCACCTGGCCTTGGCCAGAACATGCTGAGCACGTCACCAGGTCTCCGCCTTCTGCTCCCGTTCCATCGCATGATGTGCAAGGCTCTGGGAGGTCAAGGACAACCTCCTGCTGAGTTCCGTTAAGCACGTCTTCGAGGTTGATCGAATGACGAAGCAAGATGTCTGCACCACGGCGGCTCCGAGGGCGACGACCGGAGCTTCCACCGAAGAAGGAGGAGAAAAAATCCCCTCCAAGAATTTCGTCAAGGTTGATGTTGAACCCACCGCCAAATCCGCCGAAGGGATTTCCTTGGGGCCCGCTGTGACCAAACCGGTCGTACTGACTGCGTTTTTCATCGTCGGAAAGCACCGCATAGGCTTCTTGAATTTCCTTGAACCGGTCTTCGGCGTTCTCTTCGGTGCTTCGGTCCGGGTGGTACAACCGGGCGAGCCGACGAAAGGCATTCTTGAGTTCGGCTTGCGAAGCGGATTTCTCAACGCCCAAGACCTCGTAATAGTCCCGTTTGTCAGCCATCACCTTCGTCTCCATTTGCTACGATGAGGGGCCCGCTTTCAACTTCACGCTTTCCCTCAAAGGTCCAACCCGCAATGCGGGCAAAACCGTTCGGTCGATGAGACCGGCGAGCCACATCCCCGGCATTGAGGACCTGCTGTCGAGAAGGTGTTGGAAGACGATGGGACTTGGCCCATCATGGCCATGCTCTCCAGAGATTCTTGCATTGGGTTGGGTTGAACCTCCGATATACCAAGAAGCGGGACCTCTTTTTCCATACCCGTGGAAGAGATCACGGTCTCAACACCTCCTTCATCGCTCATCGAGACCATGTTCACCTCACTAGCGTCATCGGTTTTGTTGAACCGCAAAGGGGCGACCGGTCGTTGCGCGACCACCGGGGCGTATGAGGCCGCTTGTTCAAGGCGACGGCGCCTTTGCGCTTCGCGCTCAGCACGGCTATCACGACCGAAAAGGCCGAACAAGGCATCCAAAAAACGGTCCATGGGGCCAACGTTCCGGGTTGCCCCAACCGTTGCTGCCCTGGTGTCATCGTCAAGCGAGATTTCTCCGGAAACTCGGGCGTTTGCTTTGACAACATGTGCCGCCTCCGACAACATTCTCACCTCAACCTGCTCATCGTCAGGAAGTTCAAGTTCACCACCCTCAGCGGAGAATTCGCCAACGGTCTTCGACAGGTTGCCCTGTGTTTTCGGGTCCATATTGCCATTGAGTGAGGCGTTGGTCTCCCATACCCCTCTGGCTTCAGCCTCGTAGACATGACGGATTTTTTTCATGGCTTTTGCTCGGTTGTATTCGTGGTCTTTGACAACGCCTGAGCGTCGCAAAAGCACAACACCAAGAAGGAGGGCAAGACCGTAATAGCCGTACATCAAACGGGGCTCAAGGTCAAACATCGATTTCAGCGGGGGGAGTGAGAGGTGGGTGACGCCCATCAGCAGCAAGGGCAGAACGCTCAAACCGCGAGAGGTCATGCGTCGTGTTTCACCCATGATGTTCGCCTCGTTCATTGCCCCTTCGCTGATGTATCTATTGGGTGGTTGTTCTCAACCACGGTCACGGGGCAGGCGCCCTTTGCGGAACAGGCCGTCCAGCAAACCGATGGAAAAACTCGTGTGCAGCATGACGAAACAGAGCGGAACGCCGAACAGGCTCGAAAAGGAACGGTGTGCAAATGCGTTGCGGGAGGCAAGAACCATGAGCAACCCTCCATAGGCGGAAGGCAGCGCCCACCAAAACTCAACACCGTTGAGGAACAATCCCAACGTTGCGAGGAGGCCAAACCAAGGAAGGAACTCCTGCCATTTGGCACGACGTGGATGACGCATCAGCACCTTGGTTCGCCAAAAACCGTACCGGTGACCCATGCGCCACCATTGTCCGAGCGTGGCCCGCTTGTGCATGGCGATGGTGGGCTCTGGCGTTCGGTAGAGGGCGTAGCCTGATTTCAGGAGCCGCATGGAAAGTTCGCTGTCCTGGCTTGTGACAAAGGAAGCGTCCCATCCGCTCACGGCCTCGAGTGCAGAGCGTTCGTGCATTACGAAGGCCGGAACATCGGTTGGCTCCGTTTGAGAGAACGGGCTAAATTGACCGCCGCTCTGACCAAACTTGGAAGCAAGCACCGACTCAATCCACCTGGAAACCGGGCCATCCTCCCTCTCGGAGGCCACCACCCGAACACCAACCCCACCGAGCGGAAGCGTTGTCATTGATGCGCAGCGGTCCCAACTGTCCAACCGTTTTGCAAGATGGTCGGATTGAACCTCTGCGTGGCCGATCATTTCAACGAGGAACTTCACCGATTTGGGAAGATGCTCGAGGGCAAGGTTTCGTGCGTGTGGGACGGTTCTTTCGGGGTTTTTCATCAGTTGAAGTGTTGGAAATTCGGGCCCAGAAAAGCGGTCCATCAACGCTTCAACCTTGGCCACGGTATCGTCGGTTGAACCACCGTCGAGAACGAGAATCATGTGTTCCGTTGGAGAAAGTGATTGATGGACAAGTCCGTGGAGACAGGACTCAATGTGCTCCGCCTCGTTGTAAACGGGAATGACGGTCGCCACCGAAGGGCCCTGTCCGTCATTCATGCCCTTGGGGTAGGCACTGCTCACTTCACCCCTTCGCTCGAATTTCTCTTGACCCCTACCTTCTTGGCCTACGGTCCTCTCCCGGGCTCATGGTTGACCAGCGACTCCGTCTAAGTGGCGTTGGTGAGGGGTTTTCCGTCTTGGTTTCAACGCAACTTCGGGGAGCTGACTCTCCGGTTCAAGTGGGAAACGCGCTCCTCAATGTGTTCCCCGATGCAGGAATACCGCAAGAAACCCCCGAACCGGTTTTTGGTAAGGCCTCAAACCTCGATTGGTCTTTCGAGAACGTCTCGCTCAAAACCTTCCTCCAGTTGCTCCACGAGCAGCGCATCCTCGACACGGCCTTGGACACCATGGCAAGAGGAATGCAAGGGGACAAAACCGAGTTTAGCATCGCCCGACTTGCGGCGCTCGCCGGAAAAATTGCGTTCCCGATACCTGGCGAGGCCCCGCTTGGCGGTGTGTTCACCGTCACCATTGAGGGCAACGGGTTGGATGAATGGCTCCAAGCGGCAACTTGGCACCCCGGGCGAAGTCAAGTCCCTCGCTCCATCAACGATGAACGGGCTATGACCGAGGACGGAGACGCATCGACCTGGTTATGAGTCAAGTCGCAGAGCAGTGAATGGAGTTCAGCGTCCCGCCCCGCCCACCGGCGGCCTTTGTCCGTGAGGTCCACCCATGAGACTGCATCGTGGACGTCGAGGGCAAGACGGTCCACTTCACCGGACCAATCGCAACGCACAAGATGCACCGCATACGTGGTCTTGCCAGCGTCTCGCACCACCGTGGCGAGAAGTTGGCGACCCGTGACTTCAAGACCCAATTCTTCACGGAGTTCACGCTCAATGGCCTCCGTCCAAGATTCACCCTCCTCAAGTTTCCCTCCGGGAAATTCCCATTCTCCTGCGTCCAATTCACCCGCGCTTCGTTTCGCAACGAGGTGCTTTCCCAATCCATCCGAAAGGTAGCCAGCAACAACATGGACGGGAACATTTGGCGTTGGATGGAGCAGGAAGGTCAACACCTGTTGTGAAAACTCCGTGCTTGCTTCAACCGGTGAACGGTGAACATCGGGGAGATGAACAAACACACAGGGTGGTGGCAACGGCCTTTGCGTAGATTCACCGAGAGCTTTGAGCGATTCAAAAAACGTCTCGTTGCACAAGTATGCCCCTGCGTCGGTTGACAGGTGATAGGGGACGTTGAAGGCTTTTCGTGGCCAAAGGGAGGGGTCAACCCATATGCCTCGATCTCCGCCACCATCCAGCTTACCAGCACGTACCTGCCGCCCGATGTTGTCCGGAATGCGCATGTCCAATCGGTCCCTGGCGAGGCGTTCGATTTGCGGATGTTCGCATCGTTCACAAAGGCCGAGATGCAAGACGGCATCGTACATCTCACCGTTTCTTAATCGCGCAGCTGTTTTGCATGCACCCGTACGGTCAACGCTCAAGATATCGGTCGTCACCGATATTGGAACCTGTTCTCCCGTCCACGGGTGCACCACTTCCGTGAGGACGCCCAAACGTCTTGCGACTTCCGCACTGACGTTCTCAGCATGACCACCAAACGGTTCAAAACCCGTGACAAGAACGGTTTTGACCGGCATTGAAAGGCCATCAAGGCAGGGGTTTTTCATCCAATCCCCCCGCTTCCTTGCGCCAAGTTCACAAATGAGCACGACGACCACGGGCCATGGAAGAGGAATTGGTGGTCCAACTTAGCCCTGATTCCAACGCAAATGAACGGGGGTTTCTTGGCACCAGAATCCTTCGGGAAATTTGGCGTGAAATCACCTTTGGCGTGGGCATGTGGGGCGCCCTTCGGCCGCTTATCGCCGCCGTTTTGGCTGCGGTACCCTTCTTGTTCCTCGGCCAACATTTCAACCGACAACATCAACGTGCAACCGATTGGAGTTTGTTGCAAATTCCGTTGGCCCTCACCATCGTTCTCTGGGTTTTGCTTTATCTCTGGTCCATCTTTGATGCCTGGCGAGACGCCGTTGCGGGAATGGGTCAAGGCCAGAGTTGATCACGTACAGGGATGTCGCCGCTCGCCAATCCTGCAAGGTCCGCCAAATCATCGTCATCGAACGTCGTGGGTAGATCGCCCGTGATGAAGTTCCTCAGTCCCGTGGATTCAATGGCCCAATACATGACGGATTCGTCGTTGTTTGAATGACCGGGATGATCCGGGTCTTCATGGTCCACGGGAGAGGTGTAGACGAGGTTGACCAGCCCGAGCAGGTGCCCTGCCTCATGGACGATGACGCTGTTTTCAACGTCTTCAACAGAGGGGCGTCCAAACAAGCCGTCGGCTTCCTCAATCGCATCGCTGAAAAGCGCCATGGTCGATGCATCCACGGCAACGCCGAGAACGCTCTCGTCTTCGTAAGTCCCCTCTGGGAAAAGAATCTGCCATCGAAGCGTGTTCCCGTCCATGGGAGAGACGTCTTTGTTCTCCCAACCTTCATCCCGAACATCTTGGGCGCTCCATGAGGCCTGTTCGACAAACGAGACTTCGTTGTATTGAATGCGAATACCTCCGGGTTTTTCACAAACTTGCTCCAACCTCTCCACCAAGAGGTCCGTTGAACTGGTGTACGGTCGATAACCGGGGGCATGATCGATCTCAATCACCATCGACGTGAAGGAGCCATCCCGCAAACACGCCAAGGTGAGCCCACCTGGAACACCTTTCTTCTCGGGAAAAACCCGCAAACCATCTTCGCCCAAGCACCCCGAGGACGGCACCAACAGCAGCAGCGTAACGAGGACCAGGGCTGTTTGACGAGCATGGGTCATGACACCACCTCCCCGCCCTCGTTTTTGAAGCCCTTGCTCACCAGTCCTCTGGAATCTCCAACGGAGAAAACAATTGTCCCGGTCCGGTCGCAAGCGCCAACTGCGTACGAGCAAGATGTTCCCAAGCCCGAAGCGCGAGCAAGGCGTCAATGACCGAGGCATTGATTTCAACCAAAGTGACACGAATCAGCGTGTCCAGAATGTCCATTCGCTGTTGGTCGACAATATCCATTACCTTGTCGAGCGGGAAATTTGACGAAGAATCTGCCGCCTCAACCTCCACAGGCCATGGGTGCGAGACACGGTCGCTCACGGACTGGCCGGTAGCATCGAGATGTTCGGTCAAGGTTTGCATGAGCCGATTGATATGACGAGCAAGAACCAGCGACACTTCAACCAGAGGCATGTTGAGCTGATTCACCAAGTTCACGGTACGCTCTTGAAGCGTAACCATGCCGTCAACGGGGGTGTCAGCCACGTTCAATCAATCCTCACTTCTTGGCGAGGGCATCAATGTACTTCCAACCGTAAGAGTCCCACTGTTCTTGGGTCCATCCCTCAGGAAGCCCTGTTGGGGGTACGGGAGGGGGGGAACTTCGGTCAGGGCCGGGTGCTGCCGGTGCTTGTTGAGGAGCTGGTGGG
Organism: Candidatus Poseidonia sp.; assembly: GCA_030827475.1. Classification (GTDB taxonomy): domain Archaea; phylum Thermoplasmatota; class Poseidoniia; order Poseidoniales; family Poseidoniaceae; genus Poseidonia. The sequence goes on along the minus strand of JAUREJ010000003.1, from coordinate 45,834 downwards.
ACCTTCGCACCCGGAGGCGGTGGCGGCACCTGCCCTGCCGGAGCCGGCGGAGCAGGCGGAGCCTGTATCGTTGGAACTGTCTTCCCTGCAGCCATCTCTTCGGCCACCACATCCGTTTGATCCGCCATTTCTTCCTCCGTTTCAGGAGCGAGCAAACGACGACGAAGCACGAGGGCGTACATTCCGAAAGAAACGGAAGCCAAAGCGATGACGAACAACGTCACGCTGAAGACATCGCTGGAGAGCTGTTGCGTGAGCGCTTCTCCGTCACGAACCGTTTCTTCTTTGATGAACAACGAGGCGACGATAGCACGATCCATCTCAACCCCGTCTACCAAGACCAACACTCGGTACTCGATGGTTGACCCAGCCCTTTCCTCGGGAGTCACCGGCAGGGCAGCCGTCACGGTCGCTCCAGCTGTCGCTTCAACGCTGACGGTTTGAACGGTGGACCAGAATCCACCCTCAACCAATTTTTGAAGGGCGTACTCAACCAAGCCGTTTCCGCCAAGGTTCTCGGTTTCAACGACCAACGTTGCAGTTTCGCCTTCGTAAGGAGACGGAATGTCCCACTGAAGATTGGACGCTTCGTGCTGCAAATCAATGCGAGGACCGAGCAGTGCAAGCGGCCATGAGGCAAACGGTTCCATCATCGAATTGTCGAGGGTGTCGAAGGGGTTTCCGGCTTTGTCCGAGCCCGAAACCCAAACATCAACGGCGTAGGACGGCAGCAGCGTCGTTGCGCCTGAATCCGTCAAATCCAACCTGCCGCTCCAGAAGTACTCCTGGCCGAAACTGGTGATGTCGGGAAGCAGAACGCTTCCCCGAGAAATCTCTGCTTCACCGGCCCTCACGCGATAGTGAAGGACAGCGGATTCATCGAAGTCAAACCCGTTTTCGTCATTGGTGACAAGAATCACCTCGAGGTTGTCAGCAGCCCCGATTGAGATCGGGGAACCAACGGGCACTCCACCGAGAGAGATGCTGTCAATGGTTGGCCGTGAACTGTCAACAGCGAGGCGGACCCGAGGCGAAAATTCGCTCTCATCAAGGGCCAAACCGGGCAGATCATCCATGCTCAAGCGGAGGTCCAAGCGGCCTGAACGGACAGAAGGAACAAGCAAATCGAGACTGAACTCACCGTCATCCCGTGTCGAGGTCCTCCAGTTGTTTTCGAAATCTCCAAACACGACATCAAAGGAACCGGGAGGGGCTGGAGTTTCGTCTTCTGAAAACAAGACCCGCCCTGAAACACGGAGGGCTTGACCTGCTCCGATGATGGTTTCCGAATTTTCTTCGTTGTAGTGATTCTCGCTGTTCCGAAGTTCAATTGCCCGAATGTGTCCTGCTTCCGTATCAAAGCGGAAATCGTTGTCTAGGCTCCACCAATCGTCGCCCATCCCTTCCATGATCTCGAAACAAGGTGTTACCTCGTTCTCGTTGCAAGGCATATCGGTCACTTTGACACGGGGGAGGAAGTGACTGACACCGTTTGTATCGAAGGATTCGGGGAACATCCATGTCAACTGGAAGCGTGCTTGAATGACCACTACGGAGTCGTCACCTTCCTCCAGTGCAACCGTGGAATACAGGTTGGAGACTGCGATGTTGCTCGAGCCCGGGGTCATCACCGCTTTGGGATGACCGTCTTGCCCTTCGGCAAGGGAGATGAACAACGAGGATTCGTCGTCGTCGAAATCGCCTCCAAGGGCGACTTGAACATACTGAATGTCCTGCCATCCATTCGTGTCGCTCAACTTGATTTGCGCCGTGTAAGGGATGCCTGGATGGAGGGGTTCGTAGTCGTCATGCCCAAGGATTGAGGTGTTGCCAAGGTCGACCTCGGGTTCAAATTCTTGACGAATGTGGTAGGTGACCAAATCTGCATCCCAATCGGGAACCACTTCACCCGGCCGTGAGCCGCAGGTGATGGTCGAGACTGGACAAACGGGTCCTTTGCCCATCGCAATCTGGTTGTCTTGCTCGTCTTCGCCAGAGACGTAAAACGAAACTCGCTGGCGATGCAGAAGCATGGAATCGTCGATCAAACCTTCGAAGATGTTGAGGCCACCGGTACGTGTTTCCGGCGAGGAGAGGGTGACCAATTCGTACTCGTCTTCGTTGGGGAGCCCATCAAAGTTGTAATCCGTGCAACCGATGGCATCGCTTGCCTTGCATCCAACCCAGTAGTGAAGGTTCAGTTGGCGCGGCGGGTCAACCGAATCTTGGACCACAATGGAAACAGCTTGACCGACCCCGGGAGCACCAGCATGGCGTTCAGTACCATCGAGCGGGGTAGCGCTGAGCACGAGTGGAGAATTGCCGTCGAGAATCAATCGAATGCTGTTGTAGGTGGGGTTGGTGAAGGTTGAGCCGTTTTCAAGGTTCACGGCTTGAACGTAGAAAATCATCCCTCCCGGAGCGGATTCAATGGGTGAAGTGAAGGTCATGTTGTAGGCCCCAAAAGCCGGGTTCACCTCTTCATAGAGCACCATGGGTTCGCCCATCGGGTCGCCATCATAGGTCACGTTTTGGCCGATGACGCGCAGGGAGAAACTTCCCGCTGGAGGCATGAGTTGTGAGTCTTGGAAGTGGATGGAGCCGGTGAAGCTGAGATTGAAACCTCCACGGACCCAATCCATCGGGTAGAGTTGCCGGCCGGTTTCTTCCCAGACACGCAGGCCGTCCAGTTGGATGTCGTTCTCAACCACCAGTTTCATGTCCGAGGTCATCCACTGGCTCACGGAGGGGCCTAAATCGTCCTCAACCGAGATGATGGCTTCCGTACTCGATTCGTCGTTCCAGCTCCAGTTCACCTTTGTCGGCATCCAAATGGAGACCACGTCGTTGGCACTGACCGTTGATGTGCAGTTGGTGGCGTCAAAGATGACAATGCCACCACCGTCCGAATTGACCGAGCAAACATCGCCTCGCTCCCAGGTGAACGAAGGGTTTTCGCCGTAGGTGTGGTCGATGGCGACCACCGCCTTCGTGACTCGGTCAACATCGTCGCCCGGAGCCACCCGGGTGATGAAGTTCCTGAACACACCGTCCGGAGCGGCAAGGCCGCCCTCAAAGGAGGCGTCCACGGCGCGTGTCTGCATGGCATAGGTGATGTCGATGTTGGAAATTTTCACACGGCCAGCACTTGCTGCCTTCACGCCAATTGGAATGGTCACCATGCCGTCCCCGTTTTCGGGAATGTGGTCGTTGAAGGCATCCACAAGGGTTGGGGCCCTCTTCACAATTTCACCGACCGGCGAGTCATCGGAAGCCACCACAGAAGACTCGTTGAGGAAAATATCGGATTCCCAATCGTACGTCCCGTCACCGCCAACATCAAGCATGGGGCGGTCTGGGTATCCTTCCTCATACTCCAGAACAAAGCGGTCAAGTTTGGGCGTCTTGGTGGCATCGTTGGTTCCCATCACCACGGCATAGCGGAGCGTGTTCCCGGCTGCTTCGGTCGAGAAACTCGTTTCTGCGTTGTTTGTAGCGTCCAACCAAGTGGTTCCGTTGTCGTTTGAGACTTGGACCGTGAGCGTGGCTCCAGCAGGAACATCTGCGGTCCACTGCGGACGGACTTTTCCGACCTTGGTACCGGTGTTGAAGTATGGGGAGGTCCAATCACCTTGTGAAGAATAGGCCGTTGCATAATCCATGTCAACCCACCACGACACCGCAGTGGAGCCGATGAGTTGGGCCTTCCACACCAATTCAGTACCGGGGTAGTCAAAGTGAATGGTCGAGTTGGATTCCACTTCTTCCCAGTGTGTTCCGTTGTCAGCAGAGACCCAGTAGTCGACGCGGTCACCGATGGAAGCTGCTGACCAGTAGGTCTGAACGTTCGCAGCCAAAACGGGGTCGCCTGTTTTGATCACGTCACCGTACCACGTGGTCGTTCCCGGCGACGGTGTTGTTTCGTAGAGCCATCCCGTTCCAAACTCGCGGTAGTACAGGGTGGCACCGGACCACGTTGAATAACCGCAGTCGACGGTGACAAAGCGCTCGCCGTCAAATTGCAAGCCGTACCCAAGTCGGGAAATCTGGCGGACGGTTGACTCGGGAATGAGGGCAGAGGAAGAACCCGAAACCGACCAGGCCTCAAGTTGGTCCCGGTCGTCGTAGTAGTAGTCTTTCTGGCATCGCATGTAGAAGGTCGAGCCGTTGACTTCCAAGCCCCTTAGCATTTGCTTCTGGTTGTTCGACGTGCTGCCACCGCATTCCCAGGTTGAACTGGAGGACGAGGTGTAGGTGTAGAATTCTTGACTGCGGGTGTAAGTAGACGTTCCATCTCCAGCGAAATCGTAAGCGTAGAGCCGGTTCATGGCGTTGTGCGCCACCCAAACCTTACCGGTGTCCCGGTCGTAAGCAATCCCGGTGTATTCACCGACCGACGGTGAGATGTCGTAGGAATCAATGCAGGTCCACGTGTCGTCACGAGAGATGTCCATTTCCATCACGCGATGATAGTTGACAGGAGCCGTGGAACCGTAGGAGTAGCGGTATCCGGAGAGAATACCAAACAAACGTTCATCATCGGTCACGGTCCAATCACGGAACCCGTAATAGGCGTAGTACGACGACGAGTGTTTCTGAGGCAAGGTGCACGAAGCCTGCTCAAGCGTGATGACCGATTCGCGGGTCGCGTTGTTTGGGTAAAGACGCTCCACCACGTTGTGGAAATTCGAAGACGACCACGTGGAAAGGAACAACCAATCGTGATGCTTGAGAATAGCACCTTGGCTTTGGGCCATAAACGATGAAGAGGTCTTCGTCAGTTGCTGGGAGAAGAGGGTTTCCGTTGCGTTGGAAGTGTGCGGTTGGCGGAGGGCATAGGAACCGTTGTCCAACCACGCATCGGAATTGGGATGGATGTAAGCGTCGTTTCCGTGCGGGAGGAAGTTGCGAGTGACGTTGGAGAGTGCAAGGGTCAAATCTCCGCTGCGATCATCCGTCCCGGACGCAGCGCCACGAACCCAGTGGACGCGGTCATCGGCGACGACTTGCGACCATCCCGTGGCGGAAGCGCCGGAAAGGGTCATGGTGACGTCGGTCACCAAAGCACCTCGTGGAAGTTCAACCATGGCTCCAAGGTCGGGATTGGCTCCTTGGTAGAGAGCGATGTGTTCGGTTGACCCGTCTTTGAACACGTAGACGTGACGCGTGCCCGCAGCCGCATCAGCCTCGGTCACCATCATGTTGGCAAAGGGGCCAAGCGGCGTGAGGAACATGAGGCTGACCAGCAACAAGAAAATGCTGCGAGTACCGAGTGTATGCTGTTCGCCGCCCTGCATAATCTAAAGACAGCCGACCTACGATTTGAACCATGCGGTTCAAGGTCAGATGATTGCGGGCGTTAACTGGTTTGTCTGGAGTCGTATCGGATGGGAGAGGAATCTCCTCGGACACCGTCCTCTTCATCGTCCCGAACCTCGAACCAATCGTTCATCCAATCTCCGTCCGTATCCCAATTCATCGGGTTTGAACCTTCGGCCAAATGGTCGTCGTCGAAATCGAGCAAATACCAACCGAATTCGTGCTCCCCCACGCTCCGTACAGGAGCAGTGTTGGGCGATCCTGCGTAGTAAATCTCCCACTGGTCGGTCCGGTTTCCGGCCATCATCACCACGTCGTCGCTCGGATCAACCGATAAGAAATCAGTATCTTTGTCGTCCACAATGTAGCCGTATTGACGGTCTGGACCGGCGTATTTGTCCAGTTTCAAGTAGTTCAATACCAACTCGTTCGACTGGCCGAGGCCGAGGAGTGCAGCACGGAACTGCCAGCCTTCGGTGACCGGTGACCCATCGTAGGTCAACCCGCTCAACCTCACAGCATTCGGTGAAGCGTAGACATTGAGCGTTATGGCGTAGAACTCCTGGAAATTGGTGTAAGGTTCGTACGTACAACCAGCACCTGAGCAATCCCAATTTCCATCTTGGTCGGGGTCGGCGTTGGCATCGTTTGGATCCGCAGGGTTCAATGTGAACCAAGCCATCTCGATCTCAGGGCGACTCAGGGTACCGCCTGAACCGTCTTGCGAGAGGGGCAAACACGATGTGGTCGATGTGCTACAAGGCCCACCGGTTGCGACATCGATCCAAACGACCTGAATTTGGAGGTAAGAACTGAAATTGTCGTTGCTTTCGTTCCATCCGAGCTTGTATTCGTACCAATCGGGAAGCATATCACCGTCGGTATCGTTGTCGCTTGGATTTGAGCCGTACTTGAACACCTCACGACCATCGGAGTAATTGTAGTCCCGTTCATGAGAGACGACCGCCCCGTTCTCGACAACCGTGATGAAGGTCCGGCTGTCCTCGTCGCTGTCGTTGAGATCTGGGCGTGTTTGGTTGTCGTATTCCATGGCGTTCGTGAACGGCAAGTCGCCAATTCCGTTTTGAATCATGACACCGGAGGGCGTAAAGGTTCGTTCGTCCCACGTGCCTTGGACAGCAGGAATGTCAAACGCGGTTCGGTCGTACCATCCGTCATGGTCACCGTCGTAATTCACGTCCCACGGGTTGAGAGGATTGGCTGCCCAGTGATTTTGAGTTGTGGCATCATCCATCCCGAAAATAGCGTAGCAGTATTCCCAACCATCCGGGATGCCGTCACTGTCTGAATCAGGATGTGTTGGGTCAGCAACGCCCCGAAGACTTCGGTTGAAATTCTCGCTCTCCAATGAGTTGATCTTCGCCATTCTGTCGGCGGAGTCTTGACCTTTCTCAACAAAGTCTTGGTAAAGCGCTGATTGGGCTTGAATCAGAGAGTATCCCATTTCTTCCTGATAGGCGAGCATCGCATCTTCGCCGAAATCGATGATGCCCATGGAAACGGGAACCGTGTTCCGGTTGAGGAATTTCCCCCATGTTCGGGATTCCCATTCCCTGAGATTCGAGAAGGATTCGTTGCCATCGATTTCACCGTCCCCGTTGCAATCAAAACTGTCTTGATCCGAATCCAAGTTCACGTCACCGTCGATGAGCGGGTTGATGGACCAACGGTTTTGGTCCAAATCCCACGACGTGAACCAATACTCAAATCCATCGTACATCCCGTCACCGTCGGTGTCGGGGATGGTGGGGTCGGTCATTCCCAAAACAACCTCAATGAAGGCGTTGGGGGGTTCACCCTGCTGCCAGGCGTTGAAGTCGTTCAGCAAACGCTTGCCTCTCGTCTCCTTTGAGATGAGGATGTTGAACACGCGCTGGGCTTTTTCCGTGGGTTGTTGGAAATCCCCGTCCACATGCATCAACGGCGCATCGCTTGGATGTTCAACACCGTTGTCGGGTTGTTCGGTGGCAAGGGCAAATTCTTGCCGGTCGATAAGACCGTCTTCGTCGCCGTCAAAATTACCGTCTCCTGCAACGAGCGGATTGAGCGTCCATGTCGCAGCTGAGACGTTCCACGAGGTGAAGAGCAATTCCACGCCATCGAGCATACCATCGCCGTCGGTGTCAACATTGTTGGGGTCGGATGTCCAACCTGTGAGGTTGATCTGGTCTTGCGTGAGGAAATCTCCGAACGAGGCCTCCGTTGGAATACCGGGCCATTGTTGAAGCGCAAAGGCTGTACCGATTGTGGTCACAAACCATTGCGGGGATGAGCGGTTTGCATCCGTCTGACTCAGGAGAGGCGAGATGGCGTTGTACTCCTCCCAGTTCGTCATGCCGTCGCTATCAGCGTCGTCCCAACGGTCCGTGGAGTCCAAGGGGTTCAGCGTCCATGCATCGTCGAGCAGGTTCCATCGTGCGTGCCATATTTCCCAGCCGTCGGGCATGCCGTCCCGGTCGGTGTCCGAGCTCAACGGGTCGGCTGCTCCGACGCTGAAGGTGGATTGACCGGACGTCACGGCACCCGATGCCCGTTCTGCAAAGGTGGCGTCGGGTTGACCCAGTTCTCCGATGCGGTCGAAGAGTTGAGTGCTAAAGCCTGCGGGCAGAGGCTCCCCGGAGAGCGTCATGTTGCCACTGAAAAGGTCGGTTCGAACGTGATATTCAAGATAGTTCACAAAGGCTTCATCCTGACTCAAGACGCCGTCGTGATTGATGTCGTAACCGTCCCCATCAGGATTTTCAAAGGCATCCGAGCCGTTGAGGGGATTCACGCCTACACGAGAAGGGTCCCACGAACAGAGGCCTTTGGATTCCCAACCGTCGGGAAGGGTATCTCCGTCTGAATCGATAAGGTTCGGGTCGGCCACCGCCCACGAGGCAACGGCTTCGGGTGATTCACCGTAATCCGCCAAAAGGTCGCCGTTAAGGCCCATAAGACGCACGACAGACCACTGGTATTCGCAGAGGTTCGGCAGACCGTCACCATCAGCATCCCAGTTTGCATCTTCGGCTCGTAGGGGATCAAGGCTCCAGTTGTTTCCGCCCGAGAAGGTGGTCCCAACCCAGCGTCGGTGTTGGATTTCCCAGCCGTCGGGCATGCCGTCACCGTCGGAATCTTCGCTGGTAGGGTCGGTGGGGCTGTCGACGTTCGCTACAGCGAGGTAAGTTGCGTTGGCGGCTTGACCTGCCGCATCATCGCAGACATGGACCAACTGAACGGTGTAGTGGCACCAGAGGGTGGATTGTTCAAAGAAGAAACCGAAATATTCGGCTCCGTCCCCCAAACCATCCCCGTCGGTATCACCAACACGAGGGTCGGTTGAATTGTAGCCTTCGGGAGTCAGTTTCGTGTATCGGAATTCGTCGAGATTCGTCCAAAGTCGCTCGAGGTTCATATCTCCGGATTGGTCAAGATCAAGACCGTCTCCGTCGTTGTCGTAGAGTGCATCCCAAGGGTCGGTGGGGTCCAATCCGTGGACGACCTCCCAACCATCGGGCATGCCGTCGGCATCCGAATCGTTGGCTCCAGGATCCATGAGAAGGAGGTTGGCGTATTGGCCGGGTGAGGCCGCACCGTAGACGGTCACGTTCCCTTCCCCAACGGATGTCGTGATGGCGACGATTTCACCCGGAAGTCGGGTTTGGTCTTGGAGGCCGTAGACCGAGGCGTAATCGCCGGCCACTGCCCAAAGCCCCCAATCCGAACCCACCAAGATTTCATCACCCGTAGGATGGATGCTTCGGATGCTGTTGGTTTCCCGCGCCATCGCTCCGTCCACACCGGGGTGGAGGAGCAAGCCGCTGTGGTCGATGGAATCGTCATTGAGGTTGAGTTTGTGCAATCCGGCAGGGGTGCCAAACCACAACACTTGCGCATTGCTTGACGTTGGGCCGTCGAGAATCATGGTCCGGACTTCGGCAGGATTGCCGGTCGAACCGGGAGGGAGGTTTCGAACTTCGTCAACGTTCGGGGGAAGATCCACATCGTCTTGCGTGTAGAAGAAGCGCCACTCGCCGACCGCCTCGTCACGAGCAGAGGCGGTTTCAACAACCAGGAGACCGCGGTCCGTTCCGACGAAGAGCGAAAGGGTTGCACCTCCTGCTAAACCGTGTTCAATATCGGTGACGGAAGCGTTTGCTTCGGCAAGTGTTGATACCAAGCCAATGCCGAGTTCATGGGTCTCAGAAATCACGGCAGCGTTGCCAAGTTCAATCAACGCGCCCTCACCACCATCGGCCAAACCGAGGACGAACAACGAGGCGCCATCCCCTGAAAGCGGGGCGATGGCGTTCAGATGCCCCGTCAGTGACCAATCCCACGACGCTAAGGCACCGAGGCTTCCATCTGCCAGCAAAGGGGCGACGGCAAAACCGGCGGTGGTGCCCATCACCAAAGCGAAGGGCAGGTTGTTCGAGCGGGCGAGGAAACCGTCGGTCAACTCAACGCCCTGCGGCAGCCATTGATGGGATTGGGTGGAGTCGACTTCGTTGACCGTGCTGATACCGTATCGCGTCATGACATAAACCGTATCATCGTGCTCGTCGAGGGCTCGGACATCATGGTGCAAGACGGAGAGCGCATCGGCTTCTGCATCGTAGATCAGCGGGAAGGTGGAAAACGGCTCTTCATCGCCAACGTAAGTCGTTTTCAATCCCGGATAGACCGTGTTTCCGTTGTCGTAGTGCACCGTGTATTCTTCAAGCGTCGAGAGGGCTTCACCGAGTTTGAGCGCCGTGAAGGTGCGGGAAAGGTCCTCGGAAACACCACCGTCTCGATTGGCGTCCCAGCCGTCTCGATCGGGGTCTGAAAGGGCGTTGGAACGGTTCAGCGGGTCGAGGCCGAAGTGAACTTCCCAACCGTCGGGAATGCCGTCACCGAACGAAGGGTAAAGCGACCGGATTGAAAATCCGTCCCAGAGGTAGCGGTCGGAGTCATCGAGCAGCGGGTCGGTTCCGAGCCACAAATCTTCACCAACATGCGGAACATCGCGATTGGTGCAGGCGGGCAAGAGGTTGTGGAACGTGGCGTTCGCCCCCGAGGAAATGTAAGGCCAATTTTTCAGAAGGGCCCCGTTGGGAAGGGTTGCAAAGCACCACAAGCCGTCGAGCTCAGTGGTGTAGTTTGACGGCATGCCGTGTGCATACTCTTCGGGTGCAGTGTAACGTTCGGCTTCGCTCATGACACCGTCCCTGTTCACATCAAAGCCGTCGTTGTCCGAATCCAGGGTCACATCACTACCGTTCAACGGGTCGAATGAAGGGCAGATGAACCTCAAATTCACGATGTCAAATCCGCCCATTCGCTGACACATGTACGCCTCAAACCCATCGGGCATCCCGTCGCCGTCCGTGTCAGCCATGCGAGGGTCAAGGTAGACTCGGTCGTTGTTTTCATCAAGTTCGCCGGTGAGTCCACGAGGGAAGCCAGGAGCGGTGCAGTTGGCGGGATAGGGCCAACAGAATTCCTCGGTGGCGTTGAGACCGTCAAGGTCCCGGTCGGTGTCAGCATCAACAGCATCGTCCTTGTCCAAGCCTTTCATCGCAACTGGACGACCATCAGGTGCAGTCCAATTCATCCAACCTTCAAAGAGCGTTTCGTGAACATCAGGAATCAAATCACCATCCGAATCCGTGTTGGGAGGTGGCGTTTGCGTCGTGTCATCGGGGTGAACGTTGGCAACGTTCGAAATTGAAGGAAATTGCGACATGAAGAGTAAACTCGCAACGACTGCGAGGGTGGTTAGGAGCGTGGTTTGACTGCGCCTCATGTTCTCGCCTGCTGCAAAGCATACGCTTCGCTCAAAGAATACCTTGCTCAGATTGCTTATGAGGGTGATGGAACATTGTTCATACACGCACACCTTGACGTCGTGCGAAAGTCCGCCAAAACATCCGATACCGTCAGGTTCTGTCGGTGTGTTCAAGAATCCTCCGCGACCGCTCCGAGTTGTTCGCATGACGATGACCATCACCCACCTTGGAACCGGAAGCCGGGGCAACTCGACGCTGCTGGAGACGCCAAAGGTTCGGGTGCTGATCGATCAGGGTTTCAGCGGCGCACAACTGGAGAAGCGGCTCGCCCGCCTTGACCTCAGCCCGGAGGACATCGATTGCGTCTTCATCTCCCATCATCACGGCGACCACGGAGGTGGTGCTCGCATCATGCAAACGCGATGGAACACCCAGATCCTGGCCAACGAGCGTACGGCGCTTGAACTCGACCTGCTCCCCTCGTTGACCACCCACTTCGCTGCGCTTGATTTGATACGTGTCGGTGACGACCTCTCCGTGCTGCCCGTTCCCGTCCCCCACGCCGGTTCGGACAATGTGGCCTTTGTCGCAAGCCACAACGGAGAACGAGCCGCCATCATCACCGACCTCGGCTCGTGGACCGACGAACTGGTCACGCACGTGCGGGGTTGCGAACACATTTCCATTGAGGCCAACTACGACGAGAAGAAATTGCTTGGAGGCCCGTACCCGTACAGCTTGAAGGATCGCATCTCCGGACGCGGAGGCCACTTGTCAAACGACCAAACCGGCCAGTTCCTGGCCGAGGTTTGTACGGAAGCCACACGAACCATTGTCCTGACGCACCTAAGCCAGAAAAACAATCGGCCTCACATCGCCGAATCGACCGTGCTCTATCACATCGCAGAAGTCTTCACGGGCGACCTGAAAATCTCCGAACAGGACGGCCCTGATTTTTCCCATTACATCGGGCAGCCATCCGAAACCGAAACCAAATCACCCCTGCACAACGAAGTCGCATCGCAGGATTTGGGGTGAATGGCTAAATGATACCTCATCGTGTCCAAAGCGTGAACCGGCCATCGACGCAGTCCGCTTCCCGCCACCTGTGGGGTGAAGAACGGGCGGTGAGCGAAGTTCTGGGTGTCGTGATGTTGCTGGCCATGGTCATCACCATCATGGGCGGGGTCTGGATTTTCCTGAATCCGTACCTGTCCGATTTTGAGGATAACACGAATTGGAATTCGGCCACCGGGCTCGCTGACCGAATTGAGGACCGCATTGAGGTGGCCGGGAACGCACCGGAAGGCACGGGCTTCCGAAACACGCTGGCCATCCAATCCACTTCGATCCGACCGGTGCAGAACGTCGAACATTGGACCATTGGGGCCGACCTCACTTCGTCGGAAAGAATCTCGTTGCGTCATGTGAACGACACCACGATTGGTGTCCTCGCCGCCAATGAAACCGCTCGAAGCATCACCGTTCAATCGCCCGGCGTTTCGCTCACGAGCGAAGTGGAGGCCAGCCACCGGGAAGTGATGGTCTCGCACAACGCCAGCGCCAACCACTGGATGATCATCACCGTCTTTGGAGCGGATGACGAACCCCTCTACCGACAAGTCTCGTGGACGCTTTCTGGATTGGAGATTCACACCTCGCTCGGGCAGGGTGAACATCAGATCGTCCTGATGAACAACGCCCGAGCAGAGCGTTTTCCAAACGGACCATGGGATGTCAGCGCCATGCCCCTGGTGGAGTTTGATCGCATGGCCAACGATGAGTTGCGATTGTCCATGCTGCTGACCGATGTGATCACCAACGGAAGCATCGGAACAGGTTCCAACATCGGCTTGGAATTCGTCTCTCAAGGCCCCATAACATTGTTCAGCGGCCGCGCCTACAACGTTCAATTCACGGTGACAAACGCCCTTCACGATGTGGTCACACCCCAGTACCATGACAACTGGCTCTCCGAGTACAACGTGCAACGCGCTGCTGGAACGCTCGACACCTACATTGGATTCTCCCCGTACGGAAGAGCAAGCGGCGCTGATGGCTTCAGCGTCTCAGCTCAAAACTTGCCGCTGTATTTTGAAGTCGATCTTCAACGCATCGAGGTGAGTCGTTGAGGGGGCAACTTCGCCGGGAAGACGAAGCGGTCTCTGCCGCCGTTGCAACGGTGCTCCTCTTCGGCGGTGTCCTCTCCATCATCGGCCTCATGATGGTCTCAATGATGCCCGTCATCGAGGAGATGGAGGGTTCGGTTGAACGCCACGACATGTCCTCTCAGATGACGCTCCTCGCTCACCAAACCTCAAGCCTCAGCGAACGAGGGATGCCCGGAGATTCCACCCATGCGACCTTGATTCCTGTTGATGGAAATCTTGTTTGGGACAGCATGCGGGGCGGAATGTGGTATTCAGCAACATGGCAGGAAGACATGACCCTGCGGGCACGAGGTGCACTGGATTTTGACGATGAACTGGAGATTCGCCACCCGGAGAGTTTTGTTGAGGCGGTTTGTGTTACCGATTTGCGTCTTGGACCGGACCGACCGTACTATTACACGCTCGAGGATTTCCTCGACAGGGTCTTCTTCACCGTCACACCGGGTCTCGCCATGCCGCTCGGCCCGATTGATGTCACGTTGAACGTTGACGGCGAAGAAGCGGAAAACGTCGCTCTGCGGGTCGATGATGCTGCATCGTTTGACCTTTCCAGCATCGGCGAAGCCGTGTTAACATCGAGTCATGCTCTTACGGTGTTTGGTGAAACAGGGGGCAGCGGGGCGACCTACGTCCTGCCAAACGCTCCTGAACCATCCGACAAGAAAGGTCACGCTTGGTCCATCCCGCTGAAGGAAGGCACCACCGCCATCCACCTCCTCAGCCAAAAGGCCAACCAAATTCACATTACGGTCGGCGAGGAAACCAGCATCCACTACGCCCTGCCCAGCGGCTTGGCACGAACCGCAGTTGCGTTCACCCACCAACTCACCGTTGAGGCCGACACCGTCGCTCACATCACGACGAGTTCGCCTTCACGCCTCCTGCTGAAATCCAACACTGGAAACGACCTCGGTCTGACGGCTTGGCCTTCAACGACCGGCATGTACCTCGGCCATGAATTCCTCCCACCTCTCATGAACGGGACACTACGCCTAACCAATCCGGGCGATGCTGTGGTGACCGTAACGTGGCGAGGTGGCGGCATTTCTGTCGCAGCCGGCGGTGTTGAAGACGTAGCGTGGCCCCCGGCCCTCGACGAAGGTGCGCTTGTGCTCGACGCCGACGGGGATGTCTTCCTCGCATGGGCCGCTTCAAACACATTGAACAGTTCAAACGATGCTGTCGGCACAGCAATGATTCCTGCCGACGACACGGGTGGTCGTTCTGGAGGCGTGTTCAGGTACACCAACGAAGACAACACCACGGCTGAGACCCTTCACTACCGACTCGCAGGCTACACCTCAACATGGAACCTGACGGGAGCTGCAAACGATTCGGGCGTGTTCCTTGATGCAAACAATCGGCAAAGCATCACCGCTCCCCTCGGAACAACCGCTCTGTCCGTGACTGACGGCCATCCAGTTCGCCTCCTTCGCACAGCAGGCGCTCACGGGTTGCATCACCTCCCGCATGACGGCGCAGATCGATGCACGGCGGTTTCCACTCAAGCCAGCGGTTGGATCACCACCGACCTCCCTTGGGAACGCATGGGTGGAAGAAGCCAAGTTGACCTCCATCGCGCATGGATTGATGGACGTCACCCCGCAAGCGTCGCCATTGATGTGATTGGAAACGACGGCATCTCAACGCACGCCTCCATCGGAACGGTTTGGTCGTTCCACCTCTCCCGACTCGCATACCAGTTCCAATCCTCGATCGCCGGCATGGAAGTGGCGTTCAGCGGAGGAGCCGTCGTGACCAATCACCCGGAATTCAACCCTTACGTCATCGTGCCGCCCTCAGACCGAGGTGGACCGGGACCTCGCTTCGCCGCAACGGTTCCCTCGCTTCATCCAACCGCCAACAGCGAGAGTGGAGGGGGAAAACTGGAACTTGACATTGAACTCGTCCACCGAATGTCACTGGCCTCAACGCCCGCTTACGAAGTCAGGCGGGGTTGGTCGGAACCCTACGGAACGGCCATCGCTGACAGTGCGGGCATCGGGCTCGAAGCAAGCGAGGATTGGACGGTGTACCCCGGCCGGTTGGACCTTCTGACGGATTATGTGGGTTGGGTCCCGGACCCGAGTTACGGAACCGCAGAAGCGGTCTGGCACACCAACGGTGAGGTCATCGAATTCACCCTCCAACTGGCCTCGCTCGATGTCACCACCCGAGAGGTGATGGCATGAGGTCCACGAGCATTCGAGCCGACACCCGGGCTGCGGCCACGGAGTTGGGCTACATTTTCACCTTCCTTCTTGGGGTCCTTTTGATGTCCATGTTCAGCGTTTGGGCGTGGGACATTGAAACCAACACCCGATTGCGATGGAACGAAGAGGCAATCCAAGCCAACATGGAAGACATCGCCGCCGCTGTTGAGCGCGCAGATGAGTCAAGCCGGCTTGGCGGGAACATATCCTACGCCGAGGCGGTCAGTTGGCGGCCAACGGAAGCGGACGAATCCTTGTTTTGGCTTGAACTCACGAACACTTCTCTTCTGCTCATCGATGAAGGTGGACCGCTTGACACCTCGACAGCGTTGTCAGGAACAGGCGCTGGTGTCCATGAGGGGCGCATTCCTCTCTCTGGCGTGGAACGGCTTTGGGTGGTTCACGAAGACGGCGTCACGTTCCTCTCGCTCGACCGGCCTGCAGCGGTTCAATGAAGCTGAATTAGCGTCCCATTACGGCTCGGTGGACCAGCGATTGGACTTCACGCATGCGGGATTGAGCGCCCAATTCACGGAACACTTTGAGGGCACGTTGCAAATATTCCATTCGTTCGTGACGTTCGGGAGAAAGTCCACCGAGACGGGTCAACAATTCCCCTATTTGCATGCGTAGGTCGTTAGCTTCGGCCAACACGAGGGCCTCCCGATAATGCTCAATGGCTTCATCGCCTCGCCCAGCATCGTGGAGCACCTCGCCCAGCAACATCGTGATCTCAACCAGCGATTGGACATCACCTGCTTCGTTCATTGCAACAAGTGCCTCGTTGTAGTGGAACAGGGCAAGTTCAGATTGCTCCACCCGCGAATAGTACCTCCCAAGAACAGCTTGAGCCCGTGCGTGCAACGACGTGTCTTCGAGTTCAGAGGTGCGTTCGTGAGACGCCATGGCGTGGTGACGGGCACGGTCGACTTCACCCAGGTCGATGAGGGCTCTGGCCAGCGTGATCTGGCTGCTGATCAAACCGTCATCGTTGGAGGATGAAAGAATGGATTCCACCTCACCATAGGCTTCAAGCGCCTTTGCTTGTTCGTTTTTCCGGCGCAGGAGGTAGCCGATGTTGTTGTAGGTTCGAGCAGCCCAACGAGCATCCCCGAGAGCGATGTAGTGCTTGAGCGCTTTTTTGTGGCGCTGGAGTGAGAGGTCGCTGTTCCCTTGTTTCCGGCTCACATCCGCCAGAGATGAGAGCAACTCGGCTTGAACGAGAACATCGGCGTTCTTCTCTGCTCGCTCCAAAGCGGTTTGGAGCAACACTTCTGCTTCATCGTGACGTCCCAACAAGGCTAAAATTTCACCCTGCAGTTGAGCCAGAGAGAGTTGCGTTGTGGAGTCGATGTCAGCCGTATCGACTTGTTCAATCAGGCCAAGCAATTCCATGTGGCCTTGCGTGACGAGATGACGACCTTCGGTGACGATGGATTTTGAAGCTTCGTCGTGTTGCCCGGATTGAATGAGATGATAGATCAACTCCACGAGAATTTCGTGACTCTCGGGCTGCTTACCGTACCAATCAGCACATTTACTGTGAAATTCCGATTTGAGGGCGGGCGTCATGCTTCGTAGCAGGAATTCACGAATCAAATCGTGAACGTCGTATGTATCCGCGTCGGCTTGGCGAGCCAAACCCGACTCGACAAGACTGTCGAGAACATCGGTATCCAACTGTTGTTGAGCCAGGGCATCAAGAAACACCGGCTCTCGGAAAATGGCCAGGGCGGAGAGGACACGCTTCTGTTCGGCACTCAATTTTGAGAAAATCTCGACCGTGACATAATTTTCCAACGTCTCGTGGAACGCTCCGGCCGAAGCTCCACGGTTGATGAGTTCCAAGACCAGTGGGTGCCCTCGGGACAAGCCGTGAATGTGAAGCCATTGTTCTTCTTCGAGTTGCTTAAAACTGCTGAGAAGTTTACGACCCGAAGCGGAATCAAGACCGTCAAGCGGCAACACCAAGCTTGCAATCCGCCCTTCAGCGTCCTTTGTCGGAACAACGGGTTTGAACGACCTTGAAAACATCACCAAACCAATCTTTTCCTCACTTCCGAGCAAATTCAACGACATGGCCTGGAAGGTTTGGTGAAGAACGAGGTCGGCTACCTTGTGAAAATCATCGATGACGATGAGGGCGGGTGAGCCTTGAAGGGCCTCGACGAGAAGTCGCGCAGCGTCACCGGGCTGAGGAACAGGTGTCGCAGCAAGATATGTCGAAAAATCTGAGTTTCCCATGCTCGAGAGCCAGTCCGCCACGGATTCGAAAAAAGACCGGGATCCTTCCCAATCTTGACACCGGTGATAGAGCAAATTTCGTCGATGAAGGAACCGCTCGATCAACTTGGAGGCCACCGTCGTTTTCCCGATTCCAGCGATCCCCGGTACGAGCAATGTCGTTGCCCGTGCTTCGAGAAGGTTCACCATGTTGTCAAGTTCGGTTTCCCTCCCGTAGAAATGACGCAGACGCGGAAGGTCGGCGAGGGAGGTGACCAGTTGTTTTTCCACGTGTTTTGACAAATCCCGCTCGACCAATTCGGCGCTTAAGCTTCGTAGGTCCAAGGTGTGGTTATCGTCCATGTACCGGATGACATCCACGGGTCGCATCGGAAAAGGAAGCACAGACTTAATGCCACCGAGCGTTGTATCTCTGGGTGACTGAGCATCGATGATGCATCGTACGGGAACGTCCGAAAGACGCTGCCATGTCTCCGCTGCGAGGGAAACGCCGCTATCGGTCAAAAAGTAGGCCTTCCGTTTTCGAGAAACGCCTTTGACATGAGCTTGGCGTTCAACCAATATCCCCTGGTCCTTCAAGCCAGCAATTGCTCGGGGCACGTTTGAACGAGCGATGGCCACGGCGTTCGCAATACCCATTTGAGAGAGTGCGAACGGCACTTCAATGCTGTCTTTGAAATCAGAGTAGTCCAACAAGTGCAAAAGGATCCTCTCTTGCACCCCCGGCTTCCCCAGAACAGCCATCAAAATTCCCTCGCTCGTTAGCCCGTCACTGTTGCGGTTGCTGGTAGTTCGGGTCAGGGACCCACTGGTTCGTGGCTTCGTCCCACAGCCACCCTGGATGTTGGGAGGCAGCGGCGGGTGCAGCGATTTCTGCAACGGCTTGAGCAGTTTCCATAGGCGCATGGGCCTGTTCAGGCAGACTTGGCGTTTGCTTGGCTTTGGCCCAAGCATAAGGGTCCTCCGCTTCTTGGGCGTCATCGCCGGTCAACTCGGCTTCGTCAACCACTTCCTCAAATTCGATGAAGAAGAACGCAGCTGCACCGAGAAGCACCAAAACTGCGAGAACGATAAGAACGATACCGAGGACACCCGAACCGCCATCATCGGCCCCCGCAACCGAAATACTGAATTCGCCTTTTTCGGTTTGGGATTGACCGGAGAACCTGAAGTATTGATCGTCCATTTCAAAGACAACCGCCGACTTACCTTCAATACCGAGTTGGCTGGCTGAGAGGTCCATGCTCCACGTTCCGTCGGAGAGAACCTTCGTGCTGTTTAGGAGGGAGTTTCCATCTGCGAAGCGAAGGTTCACCGTGCTTCCGGGAAGTCCTGTCCCTCGGAACGTAGCGGGGTCGTTCACGGTGATGGCGCCGGAGTCGGCGCGCTCAACGCTGAAGGAGACCCCGCGGACGAGGAAGTTCACTTTGAGTGAATATGCCTTTGATTCTTGATCGTCTTGAGCATAGATCACCACGGCGTTCAAGGACCAATCGGGGATGTTGCTGGTGACACTCATCATGGAAACCGGATCGTAAGTGAGCAATCCATCAGCGGAAATTCGGATGAAATCGAAGTACATGTCGTCTTCAATGGTTGCTGGGTCATCGTAGATGTAGAATTCCAGGTCGTTGGCTGGGGTCCCTGTTCCATCGGGGTCCGAAAAGAAATTACCGAGGTCAAACGTCACACCGCCACCGCAGCGGTCGAAGGAGTTGGAATTTTCATCGCAGAAAATGGTCCATGTACCCACCCAGCCGGTTTCGTTGAACACGGGATCAATATTTTCTGCATCAAGTGGGTTGTTGATGGTCATTCTCCAAACGATGTCGTCCGAGTAATCATCGCCGTCGTAAGCCCGAACCGTCACGGAATACACACGGTCGTGAACGAGGTCAGAGGTGTCCCAGTTGGCAACCCATGAACCGTCAGCGTTGAACGAAGTGACCGGAAGTGGCCCATCGTTAAGCACCAGTCCGTTGGCGAGGTCGGTGATTTCGATTTCAACACGAGTCACAAAGCCACCAACGTCACGGGCCACGCCGACAATCTTCGTTTCAGTTGATGCACGAACGGTGTCGCCATCAATACCGCCTGAGGACTGGTCTGCTGCACCAATCCAAGATAATTGAAGATTCGGCCGGAGGTTTTCGTTGTTGATGGTGATGGTCCGAACTTCAACTTGGCAACCGGTGTTGTTGTCAATACATAAGTCGCTGTCAGCAGCCCAGATGGTAACGGTGTAGTCGCCGCTTGGGAGGTCGCCAACGTCCCATTCATAGGACCAACTCGTCGACCCAGCCTGGAAGAATTGCTGCTCGAATCCACCCTCGCCGGAAATATGGAACCAGATTTGTTTCACGTCGCTGCCGTAGGTGCCCTGGTAAGGGTCAGATGCCGTACCTTGGAAAAGCACTTTGCCGTTGTTGAAGGTGCTTCCCGTGGTCGGAACATCCACCAAAATCGTGGGAGCGACCAAGTTGAGCTTGTACTGACGGACCTCGACCGGTGAATAATCCAAGCCATCGAAGGACCGGATGCGGAACGTCACGTCGCCCTCGCCCTCAGGGTGAGCAGACATGTCCCAGTCGAAAACCCAGTCCTTGAACGGGTGGTTTGCCATCGTGATTTCGCCGCCCGAGCCGGAAGTATCGGAGGCAGTGTACCAGTCGGTTGAACCCGGCGGCTGAATCTCAACGCGCTGAATCTTTCCAAATTGCGATTGAACGGCGGTGTTGTCGTTGGCGTATGGCCATTTCGCACCGTCCCAGGCTTGGCCTGTCAGACGAACGGTCGTCGCAAACGACGTGCCGTCTTGCTGATTCACCGTCACCCCAGGACGGAGGTTGTCAAGGTTGATGACGTCGTTCACCGGACCGCTCAACACGTAGGAGAGTTCTTTGGTACCGCTTCCAAACTTGAAGGCTTCAACCGTGTAAAACGGCATCTCACGGTTGCCGCTCTCGCAGTTTGAGGTGTCACCTGCACCGGAGGAAACGTCAAAATCGTCAACGTAAGTATCGCCGTCGTTGTCAATGCCGTCGGCGCAAGAATCCTCGTCAACGACGATGGGTTGTCCCGTTCCGTCGTTCGTTCCGGGGATTGCAGCGTTCTTATCACCCACGATGTGATTCCAGTTTCGGTCCAGAAGGAAGTCGGAGGGGAGAGACACCTCTTGTGTGTAACCGAGAGCGTCGGTTGTCAATTCGTAAAGTGGCAGACCCGTTGCGTCCTTGATGACGACCGTTGCACCTGCAACGTTGGAGTTCTTGGCTTTAACCTGGTACTGGACAAGTTCACCTTCCCGGACTTGGGAGCCCCAAGCAGTGTTTTGGTTTTGAACATGGATCATCGATGAATCAAAGTTTTGCAGGTCAGCGAAAGAGAACACCGTTGCGTTTTCTACGAGTTCGAGAGCCAAAGGCATCTGTGCGGGGGGGAGAGCAACGGTGTCGGGCAGTTTCAAGCACTCGTCCTGAACATATGGGCACTCGGCACCGAGCCAACGAATGTTGACAGGGTAAGATTCGTTGAAGCCCGGCGATGGAATTTGTTCAGACTGAACGGTCACGCGGGATTCAGTGATGTTGTACACTTGGGAAACGCCGGTCCAGGTGTTGCCAGAGAAATAAGCAACAGAACCGTACTTGTTTCCGTAATTGTCATCGTGAAGGCTGATGTTGCCCGCAAATCCACCTTGGCTGTCAGCGGTGTTGCGCTGGACGTTCACAAGCGAACCCTTGGCACGGATGATGTCACCGTTGTTTCCGGAGATGGTGTTGTCAAGAATGCTGGCTGATGAACGGAACACGTGCACGGCAGGGCAAGGGAAGTCACCGCCGTACATCTGAGAGTTGCACGTCCCGGAGTTGTTTGAGATCACGTTGTTCGCGAGGTAGAGACGGGCAGCACTTGGTGCAGGCACCTGCCAGCCTGAATCCTGATAGTGGTACTCACCGATGAGGACGGGCTCTTTACCCGTGTCCTGAATGGTGTTGTTTTCGGCGACCACATCAGAGGTCCCGTAAATCCACAAGCCGTTCCAGCCACCAACGGGGCCGATGATGTTGTTGTGGAGTTCCACGACCGAGGAACGAATACCGACACCAGAACCTTCCGAAGCCCCCGAGATGGTGTTCCGCTCAGCGTACACTTTGGCACCGTCGTAGGCCGTCAAACCAGCACCTTCGGCCGTGGTGATGACGTTGTTGGTGATGGTGAGGGTGTGGTCGATCGTACCCGTTGTCTTCAACGAGTTCGTGTCGATTGCGTTGCACTTGACATCAATCACAGAATTTGTGAGCGAGCCGGAGCTTGACTTCATCAAAACGCCATAGGAGTTTTGTGAGATGTCGAGGTTGTCCATGTCAATGTACGAATCTTCGATGAAGAGGACGGCACGACCTCCGCCCTGCTGGCCACAGTCAGCATCGTTGCCTGTAAAACTGGAATCCTTGACTTCAAACGTGGCGAGAATACCGGCACCTGCGCCGTAGGCGCGGACAGCAGCGGCATCGTACCCTCGACCGTCAACGCCGAGTTCAAACGTGGACTCGGAGATGGTTGGGGATGCGAAATCAATCGCAATAACGTTTGAGGTGTTGATGTCGGTAAACGAGAGTCCACGTGCCGTGGTGCTTGAGCCATCAAACACCAATGCACCGTACTGAACGGCCTGGAGCGTTTGCACGTAGATGGGGTAGCCGTAAGCGTTCTCAAAGTGAGCGAAGTTGATGGAAGTGATGGACTGGTCAATCGTGTCACGAATCACCAAACCGGACCCACAGGCTGCGTCCCCGTTGGTGAAGGTGCTCGATCCGTTGACATAACAACGACCAATCTTGGTGTAATCGGTGGGGAGAGACCACATGAAGCGTGCCTTGGAGGATGCTGAACCTGCACTGGCGCCGCAGGCGGAATCACCAACACAAATGGCACCTTTGACGTCAATGAACTTCCCGAAGGGAATGTTCACGGTGGTCCCGGCATTGATGATGAGTTTCGCACCTTCAGCGACCTCAACATCTCCTTGAAGGTTCATGGTTCCAGACCATGTTTCGACACCGGTGACGGTGCCTTGGGTTGTTTCGTTGTTGGCCATCACCGTTGGAAGGCTGACCATCCCCACCATGATGGAGACCATGTAGAGAAGGACGAGCGACAGAGATTTTGCTTGCTTTCGGCGTGACATGACAGATGCACCTAATCCCTCCATGAACGCCACGAATATAATACTGCGCCTCAATCGCCGCTCTTACCGTATCATAATGACGTAAGAATATCATTTCATTTACCCTTTTCAGGGAATATACTTCCGTAAAATGACTCTAAAGCGGAGAACGGTGAACAAAAACGGAACCCTTCGGTGGCCGATTTTGGGGTGAAAAGAGCCCTCAGCACTCCGAAACAGCACCGATTTGAGCCAACCATCCAGCCGCATCGAGGAAGCCGTACCCTCCCCGGGCATCGTGCCTTTCGTTTGACAACGGTTGTGCGGATTGAGCCAAAGCGAGTTTCACCCGCTCAATGCACGACGCGTCCTGGGATACGGACGGCTTGAGGTTGGGTTGAGCCTCGAGGATAAGCGCCAAAGCACCGGCAACGAAAACGGTGGAGTCAGAGGTTCCGCTGCTTGAATACCAGAGGTCACTTTCACCTGTACTGATGATGCGATGACCGGGTGCGACGATTTCGGGTTTTTCGTGAGGCGATGCGCGGGGGTTGGCTTCGGCGTCTTCCCGTGCCCCGGCAGAAGAGTTTTCCCAAAGTAAACCGGATTGTGTTGTCGCCCCCACTGAAATCGCAAGACGCACACTGCCAGGTGAGGCGACGTCCCCGTCATCTGACAGTCCGTCGTTGCCCGCAGCAGCGACCACATAGACCCCGGCGTCCGTAGCTTGTCGCGTTGCAGCCGCAGAAGAGCCTTCATCAGCGTTTTGTGCCCGCTCAGTCCCTCCCAAAGACAAGGAGATGATGTCCGCTTCAAAATCAAACTGGCACCAGCGGATGGCATCTGCCACATCGCTGTCAAAGCCGGTGTTTTCTCCTTCACCGTTGTCTTGAAGAGCGGCCGCCATGGCAAACGTCACGTTTGGTGCTGAACCGGTCTGATGGCCGGTGGCGATCATCAAACCCGCCATTAGCGTGCCGTGCGCGACCGCACCGTAGTCAACCGGTGTTGTTGAACCGCCAATGAAGTCCTTGAAGACGATTTCTTTTCCAAAGAACGCCTGATGCGACAGGTCGATCCCCGTGTCCACCATGCAGACGCGAACATCCTCGCCCGTCAACCCTGATTCTTGGAGAGAGCGAATCCCAGAATCAGCGAAGGCCCATTCGGAATTTGGGAGCGGAAGTTCAACTACAACCCATTGATTCTGCCAAAGCACGAGGCTTGCAGAAACGAGCAGAGCGAACACCACCAACCCACCCAAGGAACGTTGTCGTCGTCGGGTCCGCACCACGGGTTCGACCGGGAAGGGTGCCCAGCCCATGATCTCTGAGCGCCATTCGTCCTGAAAGCCGATAACGGTCGGGTCGACAGCGGAAACAATGCTCCTGTCGCTGGGTTCAGGCAGGTACTCGACGTCCCGCAGACCCTCCATGCCTCAGCCCCACTGAACGAGCACAAGAATGCTTGTTCTTTGAACGGGCCAAATCAGAACTTGCCTCTACGGCCACCACGACTGACTTTCACGCCGCCAACGACCACGAGAACAAGCAAAACGATGATTAGAAGCGTCGTCCAAATGGACTCGCCTTCGGTATCACTCTGGGTGTAGTACTCCAAGGAGAAGGTCCCACCGGCAGGCAACGAGATGGATTCAACGCTGCTTGTTTCAGCACCTGCAACCTCAACACGGATGTTGAATCGCTGGTTGCCCTGCGTGAAGGTCATGTCATCGAACACCGCCTCAACGGTTTCCCCGGCGGGGACGTTGATGGTCACCGAGCGCTCTGGTTGGCTCGCCGGCGATGTAGGCTCAATATAGACGAGAACCGATGGTGCGTCCAAGAAGCCGTTGTTGCTCACGGGCACACGTACGCTGCCGGCTTGGTTCGCATTGGAGTCGGAATTGACCACGATGGCCCCTTCGTCGACGACCAACTTGATCACGGCAGCCTGCACGTTGACAACAACCGTCTGCTGTGCGACCGTTTCGTCAAGACTGTTGACGTAGACGGTCAAATCAAATGAACCCTCGGAAAAAGATTCGGGAGCAAACACCGTGAACTGTTGGGTTCGGGTCTCGCCCTTGCTCAACGTCAGCGTGGAGGTCATTGGGGTAATGGACCAACCTTCGAGAATACCGCTTTCCAAGAGTTCAATGGTGAACGTGTCTTGTCCGTTTCCGTCGTTGGTGATGTCAAAGGAGAAACGGCGCTCAACAAGCGCAGACATGCCGAGTTCTTCGGTCGCATCGGAGATGCTGAAGGCGTAGGTCTGAGGTACGAAGATTTTCGCAGAGACTTGGGTTGATTCGCCCAGATCAGTCTTCATGCGGACGGTGACTCGGTGCCCGTTTTCAAGGCTCCAAGCATCGCCAACATCGGGAAGGGTCACTTGGACACGAACCGTGGTCGTCAGTGCGGCTTCAGTTTCGTTATCACCGATTCCAAGCACGATTTCAACGCTGTCTTCGTAGGCTAAGCTGGTGCTGTTCCAGATTTGAACGGTCCAATCCTCGGAGTCTTGTGCGAGACCCAATTCACCGCTCACGGTGAAAACATCGACGATTTCTGTACCGTTGTAGTCAACCGTGTAGTCAAACGTGATGGTGTTGAAAATTGATGCGTTGCCGGACGAGACAATCGCTTCGAGCTCAACGTCCTCAACATCAAGCACCGTCGCCGAGCTTCCGACTGAGGATTCAACAAAGTTCACGTCCAAGTTGGAGTTGACCCGTCGGTTGTAGTTGAGGGTTGCAGAGATGGACGAATCCGCAGCCACCGAAGTGGTCTGCCCACCGAAGTATTCCATTTCCAATTGTCGCTCGTGCTGGACCGTGGTAAATTCACTGTCAAAGGCGATTGTACCTTCCGGGAAGAGGAGTTTCTCGAACTTGCCTGAAGATGGCAAGGATAGAATCCAGCTCATCTCCTCAAAGGTCACTTCGAGTTCAACATCATCTTGAATCATGCTTCCTCCAGCACCGTCTGCACCGGCGTGGTGTTCGTTTTGTTCAATATCTGCCCAAGCCGTGGAGAGGTCGACATAACCGCCAAGGGCCATGACCAAGGAGAGGTTACCTCCGTTGGATACGGTGGCCTCCAAGAGGCCGATGGCTACACCGCCACCGTTCTGCCCGGGATCAGCTTCACGAACAACAACGACCCAGTCACCGGGCTGAATGCTCGCCGACCATTCAAGGGTTGTACCGTTCATCGTGCCGTCCAAGGAGACCGGGTCACGTTCAACGCCCGCAACAGGGTAAAGGACGATGGTAGCGTCAATGAGGCGTTGGGCATCCAACTGGTCGGTCACGTAACCGAACACATCAACAGAACCCGCCGTGACTTCGATGTCACGCGAGTCCGGACTGTCGTACACTGCATATCCAGATTCGTTTTCGGTCGCGTAGTAGACCGTTTCGAAGCCTTCCTTGGCGACCGTCACGTTGTACACGTCTCTGATGGGAACAAATGCACGCCAAACACCTTCGCTGTCGGTCACCGTGTCAATGCTGACATCCGAATGGTTCACGCCTTGTAACGTGATGTTGAACTCAGAAATCCCTTCGCCCAAACTTGGAAGGCTGTTGTTGTCAAGATCCCAGTACACTTTCCCGCCGATTTCGACTTCGAGTTCTGCGTAGACGGGGCCAAGAACAAGGCTGTTGTTGACCGCGTCAGCCGTGGTAAACGGTGCGTCACTCGTGTCCAAGAACCAAGATTGTGTGCCAACGGTCCGATTGAGGTAGAGACTCCACGTCCCCGGCATCATCATCTCGGTTGCGTTCCCGTTTGCATCGGTTCGGTCAAAGGTGATGTTGCCGTAGCCGTCTTGACTCACAGCCGTCACCGTCATGTCGGCGAGGGTCTCGTTGGTCAACCATGCCATCAACTGAAGGGTCACCTCAACACTGACTTCAGTGGTCAGCGCAAGGTCAAGCCGTGCAGAATCGTGTTGCACAGAGATTGGCGAGCGAAGGGTTTCGGTCTCGTTCCCGTTTGAGAAGGGCGCAACGATGGCGAGCCATTCGCCTGCGGGAACGTAAGCGGCAAAGCTGCCGTTCTCGTCCGAACCGATGTTGAACCATTGGTCTTCAGCTTCGTTGTAGAGCAGGAAATCGTTCGCAATTCCGTCACCGGTGCTGTTCGTTAGCGTTCCATTCACGAGATAGGTGTTCTTCAGAGCAACATCAAAGGGTTCGTCAATGGCATCAAGTCCTACGACGATGGCGTCGAAGAATTGGACACCAATCAAATCAAAGTCGGATGCATTCTCGGACTCGGCCGTGGTTCGATTGAACACGAGGTCATACCCACCTGGCGTCAAGGCCAGGGTGATATTCCCGTTTGAGGTGTAATCATCGGCGGTGAAGTACAGGCTTTCTTTGTCTTCATCAATGGGCTTCAGTTGGAAATCTGGAGAGACCAGCGTTCCGTTCTCAAGCATTCCATCTCCACCGGCGTCGAGGTAGATGTTGAACGTGAGTTCAATGGCCTCTGGGTTGGCGATCAAATCCATGGTGGAAAGGGTCTCCGTGAGCGAATGGTTGACAGAGACGTCTTGGATCACCGAGACGTTGAGTCGTTCGTCGTCAACCGACAAGTCCCAATCCCCGTCCAAAAGGTCAAAGAAGAACGTCGCCGTGTCCGATACAGTTGTTCGCCATTCCAATCCATCTTCGTTGGTGGCAACCACATCGACCGCTTCCCAAAGCGGTTGAGTCGCATCCCAGCGAGTGGTGTTGTCGTAGAGGTAAAGGACACCCGAAACACCGGTTGAAGGTTCAAGGAAGAGAGGGCCGAGGTCAAGATCAACACCGGATTCAACTTCGACCAATTCACCGTACCCACGGTTCGCCATGACGCTCTCGGTCGTCATGTGGTAGGTCAATCCGGAGGGGACGCGAACGGAGAAGGCGCCCGAGACGTTGGTCACGGCTGTGAATGCCAATGTTCCTGATACGAAGTTCACGGTCAGTGCTGAAGCAGGTTCGGTGGTCTTGACCTTGTCTTCCTCAAGCGTTGCGTCCAACCATGCATCGTATTCCTCGACCGTGACCCCTGGATAGGAGCGGAGGCTACCGTTGATGTAGGCGGCTTGAGCATAGGTCACGTCCTTCACAATGTTTTCAGTTCCTGGTGAAAGGTCAACTTGGTCAAACAGAACAAAGTCCGGGTTGGCGTCATCTCGAACATCCCAAACACCGTAAAGCAACTCGATAGAGAGCTCCCCGTTTTCGTCCGAAGTGACGTTCATCGGTTGCAAAATTCCTTCAGTGTTTTCGAAGGTAATGGTTCGGTTTGACACATCGAAGAGCGGTTCCTGTGTCAACGGGTCAACGGGAGAGATCAACGTCATGGTGACATCGACGGTATCCGGTACACCCATGGCAAGGCTGATGTTGGTCGTGTCATCGAGAACCATGACCGATTCGTTGAGGTCGTAGTACCCGTCTCCGTCGACGTCCACACGGTAGTAGTAGTCGCCCTTTGCAACGGGCCCGTAGGAGAAGTTACCCAATTCATCCGTTACGATGTAAACTGCAGCGTCCTCGCCAAGGTCTCGGTCAATCAGTTCAATCGTGGTGTTTGCCAAACCGTCGCCGACCATGTTGGAGAGGATGTCGGTGAAGATGGCTCCCGGCATGTTCATGCGCAAATCAAACGAGGGGACAACGCCGATTTCAACGGGGTCAGGAAGGAGTACTTCCTTGCCGTTGGCCAACTGTGCAATCATGTTGTAAGTGCCGGGCAGCAAGCCGGTCTTGTAGAAAGAACCGGGTTCAACCATCGGACCAGAGAAGGTTCCTACACCGATGAACAGACCGGTCCCGTTGAATGTTCCCGTCCCTTCAAAGAGACCTGCGCCTTCAATCGTTTCACCCTGGCCTGCATCTGCATCGCCATAGGTACGCGTCAGCGTGGAGGTCCCCTCGGATGTGAAGGTCCCCTGAGCGTCAACCGTTCCTTCCAACCGGTAGGTTGGTGGAGTGGTGGTTGCATCAACAACGCAAATCGTCTCGTTAGCGGGCATCACGGCGTTTGAGGTGTTGTCGGCCTCACAGGCAGTGATGTTCTCAACGCCCACCCATGAGGCTTCCAGCAAACCGTTTCCGTTCCATGTGCCGTTGGCGAAGAAGGAACGCTCGTTTCCGATATCGCGCGTGAAATCTCCGATGAAGTTCTTGGCCAATGCAATGCCTTCGCTGTCAAATGAACCGTCCTCGGTGAGCGTTGCTTCGCCCGTACCTTGGAGAATACGGGATTCCTCCGAAGTAAACGAACCGCTGGTGGTGACGACGGTGTAGTTGTCGGTCATCGACCAGATGTTGCGGAGGATGAACGTGGTTTCAGCAATCGGATCACCGTTGAACGCTTCATCGCCGCTCCAGGTCACGGTACCGGACACACCGCTGCTCTCAATGGAGACATCAAGGGTCCGGTCCATGGGCACCACGCGATTGGCTTGGTCGGCCGTCACGTTGAGTTGGGCTTCTCCGAGCCAACTCATGTTGGCGACTTGGCCGAGGATGGCCGTGATTTCGTTGATTTGTCGGTCGTCGTTGGTGTCGGTCAAAATGTCACTCAATCGTTCTGCATACGAGCCGTCTCGAAGGTTGTCACGAGCCTCACTTGGGTCGTAATCCCCGGCAAAGGCGGTCACGCGAAGTCGTCCAGCAGGTGCGAGGAAACTGTACTTCCCATCGTCATCCGCATCGACAAAGCCAATGGGAATCCAATAGGTGTCCTCATCGTTGTCCGATGAGCCTTCGCCGGAGAAGGCATCGCGCTCAATGAGGATGCGAACGCCTGGCAGACCCTCGCCGTTATCGGTCATCGTCACTTGACCGGTTAATTCTGCACCGGGGTAGTACTTCAGAATCTTCACCAAGGTGTTGGTGGATTGAATGCTGACCGTTTCGTCTTCCGAATACCAGTTGGAGATGACGAAATGGTTCATCATGGCTCCAGGCAGCGGCAAGGAGTTTGCCAGAACGCTGCCGGGTGAACCCGACTGACCGAAGTGTTGCGCCGGCTGTGGGTTGCTGGCTGCGGTGTTGATTCCGAGCGTTGAAGCCCCGTAGCCGACGTAGGTGCGAGCCACCATCGTGTCGAAGAAGGCAGGGTTGTGATCAACACGGACGTCCTGAATCTGCAACGGGTCAATATCGGCCCCAGCTTGCTGGTTAAGGAAATCCTTCTGCATGGCTTCGTCAACCTCTTCTCGCGTCATCTCGTCTTGGAAGTCGCCGCGGACGGTCTCGTAAACCTCGTCCATGTACGTCCCGATGTCTTGTCCAGAAAGGATGGTTGGGGCACCGAAAATGCCCATCGGTTGGCCACGGTTGTAATTCGAGTCAGCTGTGTAGCGCCCCGCGCGAGGGTAGAGTCGGTCATCGATGGCGAAATACCGAATCTCGTGGTCACGAGAAATGGTCTCTCCGGGTTTGCCTTCGTAGTCTTGAACACGGTAAAGGCCCTCCAAGCCGATGAGGTCGTTGTAGAGGTCGTGGATGGTGGCGGTTGGGTGGGCATCAAAGGCTTCGGTCAAGAGTTGCGTCATCATGGCCAATCGGGCGTTCGTTCGGTGGATGTTGGTCGAGACCGAAAGGTACTCATCGATGAGGTCTGCCGTGTACCAGTAATCGCCAAAGATGGAGTGTGTCCGTCCATTGACAGTTTCGTCCGGTGTGCGGATGTTGTTCGTGAACGTGATGTTGGCCTCGCTCATGGACGACCAAGCATCACCCAAACAGGAAGAGGAGAATTCCTCAGTACATGGGAGGGGAACGCCGTCTTTGTAGATGCGGTAAATCGTGGTGTCAGCATCAAAGACACCGGCGGTGGAGGGGTGTCCCTCCGCCATCACGATGTTTCGGTTGGCCTTCACGACGCTGAACGAACGGAGTTCAATGAAGTCGATCATGGTCTCGTCAAACGTGGTTTGCATCGTCACGAAGTCCTCCATCTGTGCGTCGTTGAGGTACTTGTCCACGGTGTTCTGGAAAGTCGGCGTGAACTTGTGGTTCGAATTGTCGGTGGTTGCGTAGGTACGGTCGCCTTCCGCAAGCTGCCAGATGAACATCGCTGTCAGGTCATCTTGGTTTCGTGCCAAAAGCATGTTCCCTGTTGCCGGGATGCCGGACTGGAAGTTGTCCGATACCGACGGGTGCTCACCGGTGCTCATGGCTTGGAAACCGTAGTCCCACCACGATACGAAGGCCGGCTTTTCTGAATACTTCATGTCCGTATCTTGGTTGGCGAGCCATTCGTACGCCGCGTTCCAACCGTTATCGTTGAACGAAGAACCAAAGCTGCCCAAGTACCAACGACCGTCGTAGTTGCTGCTGTCGAGCACCGAGAAACCTAGGGCATCAAAACGCAGGATATCGGGGACGACGTTGTAGATTCGCTCGTCGATTTCTCCCTCTTGGTTCGAAGTCCCGGGGATCGCAGAGTCCAAGCCGTAGGTGGCTTGTTGGCTGAAAATCATGATCATGACAAGGAAAATCGCCGAGAATTGTGGCGTCCGCCAAACGGCCTTTCGTGCGCCAGTGAT
Organism: Candidatus Poseidonia sp.; assembly: GCA_030827475.1. GTDB lineage: Archaea > Thermoplasmatota > Poseidoniia > Poseidoniales > Poseidoniaceae > Poseidonia. Next base: position 14,381 of record JAUREJ010000003.1, on the reverse strand, counting down.
GCGGTCAGCTGGGGTTCGGATGCCGAATTTCTTCCACGAACGAACCAAACCGCTCCAGTTGGCCCACTGCCAAAGTGCAACGATACCCGCAGCACCGAGAACGGCCATCACGGGAGTGGCGTTGAACATGAACCGAGCAGCGTTCCAAGCCATGAAGGTGGCTGCGAAGACCCAAACACCGAACACGAGTTCCGTGCCTTTGCGATATCGAAGACCCTTCCAGAGCAGCCCGCCGCCGATGATGAGCGCAAGCAAGAACGTGATGGGTCCGAAGGAAGCAAAGAGTTGGGCTCGGTTCGGAGCGTTGGCTTCAGCAACCGTACCGAAAATCTTGGTCTTCGTGAAGTAACCGCTTCCCGTGAACAGGACATCCCATGCGTTTGAGAGTTCCAATGTCTTGAGGATGTACAGCAGAATGAAGAAGACTGCGGCCAATCCAACCAGCGTGCCCAGCACGAGCAACCAAGGTTTGTCACGGAATCCGGTGGTCACGAAGGCAATGGCCAGGGTGAATCCGGAAATGAACAGGAAGGGTTGCAGCCCGGTGGGGTTGAGAATCAAGTCGAATTCCGGGTGACCGTAGAAGGGCAGTGCCATCAGGAAGGTCGTCAAAAGCATCGTGAGGAAAAGCGCACTCAGCGTGGTTGAATCTCTTCGGCGGAACATGTTCAAGGCCACCTGCAAGGCATAGGCGAGGAACAAAATCGATGGCCCAACAACGAACCCTTTCCAACCCAGGGAAACGATACCAAAGGCGACACCGGCGAGCACGGCGTTGGCGACGGCTGCCTGACGGTGTGCAAGCACGTCCAGGTAAGCCTGGAAGAAGGACTTTGGATGCGCCGTGGTGACTTTTGTAATTCGAGCCGAGCCAGCGTACTTCACCGCACGCAGCCAATACAAGAAGCCGACCGAGATGAAGAGCATCACAAAGGAGTCGTGGTCAGCGAGCGCCCACGTGGAGTGGGTGACGTGAGCGGGCATGAAGGCGATGAGCCATGCTGCGATGACGCCTGCACCCTTTCCAAAGTGATCTTTGGCGATGATGGCGATGGGGAACACGGTCAGCGCACCGTAGACAGCGGGTAGAGCGAGCATGCTCCACCAAACAGCATCTTCAGGCGTGTTGAGGAAGGGCTCCAAGAACATCGCACCGATGGCCATGGTCCATGAGAAGAGCGGGGGACGAGGGTTGATGCCGCCAATGGGATAGAATCGGTCGGCATCGAACACCAAGTGAGCGTTGTTTGCCAGGATGTAATCAACCACGCGCTTCATGTACCAAGGGTCCGAACCCCCCGTCATGTCCCAGTTTCCGGTTCCGAAGGCGTTCATTGAGGGCACGGCGTACCATTGAATTCGAATGGCAAGGCCGACCAAGAAGGCAAGAGCGATCATCAAGCCCGCTCCGTGTGCCCGGAGGAACAGGCGAGCCTGAGAGGGCTCGTGCTCGCCAAGGTTAGCCCATCCACCGTACTTTTCGTGGTTGCCGATGGAGTAAATGCCCACGCCCAAAAAGAACGTGATACCGAGCCAGATCAGCGCACCCCATGTGCCGTCCATGTCTTCGTTGTACCAAATACCGGCTTCAAACCAAGCAGCGACTTGGTAAAGTCCCCACATGGAACCCACGAGCATGGCGCGGGTGTACCATCGCTCGGCGCACATGCCGGCGACGATGAGAGCCACTAAACCGGTCAAAAATGCCGTCCAGTAGCCGATGTAGCCGTGGTAACCTGCTTCGGTGGTGATGGCCAACTGGTCAATCGTGTCCACCGAATTGAAGTGGAACAAGGAGCCAACGAAGGCGAGCACCCAAACGACGAGGGCGATGACGAGCGGCAGGTTGGCGCGGTTGAAACCGTCGTGTTGGCCGAGGAAGGCAAACCAGCCCTCAGCGCCTGCGGGGTTGACCGTGCCTCGAGCGAGCACGCCAGCCAAAACGCCTACGACCGTGAACATCGTCCAGTAAGCAAAGAAGACGTAAGCCGTGGCTTGACGCTCAAGGTTCATGGTCGAGACGAGTTGGCCGCTCTCCATCGTGTACGTTGAGGGGAGCGCAGCGAGGGCATCCCCTGCCGCAGCGAGGGCGAGCCAAAACCCAACGCCAGAGAAGGTCATCATGGCGACCCACTCGTGGCGCCCACGGCGGTCAAAGTTTGACCCCAAAACCACAAGAACAGCAAACATCAGCGCAGCAAGAGCGTCAACGCCCAAGAAGGAGTGGAGCACCTCAGCACCGAAGAACGCGATTGCAAGCACGCCGAGGGAAAGGGTGGAAGAGGCGAATTCGGGTCGAGCGTCCTGAACGATGCGTGGCACGAGAGCCAGCATACTGGCGATGGCGACGACGAGCATCGGCATCATGTTGTTCAATGTCAAGTCGTATTCAATGCCCACGACTCGGGTGGTGGCAAGAGCAAGCAGCACGGCCAAGGGTGCGAGCAGCAACCCCATGATGGCGCCGGGCTGATTTGCCGTCGTTTCCGTATGTTCTTCCATTTCTATCCCTCAATTTCGGTCCAGCCTCAAGGCTGGCGTCGTTGGCCACTTCTGAACCCCTTTTGAAGATAATGGAACACACGACCCGGCATTGTGCCCCAGTCTGCGCTTTACGATGCTCCGAGGCGACTTTCATTCTTAAAGAAATCACGGCAAGGCTCGGTGACCTATATCGGTCCGGAAGTGGCCTCCTTGAAGGGAAATTTGGTCCATCATTTCGTATGCATTCGCTCGTGCAAATTGGAGGTTCGCTCCCTGTGCAGTTGTTGAGAGAACCCGGCCTCCGGTGGCGATGTATTCGCCGTCATCTGCGAGGCCAACACCCGCAAAATTGACCCAAGCAATTCCGTATTTTGAACGGGCAATGCACGCTTCAAGGCCATCCAACCGACGCCCCTTGAAGGGGGAGGCGGGATAGCCTTCCGAAGCCAGAACCACCGTCACCGCCGTTTCATCGGACACGTTGAGTTCCACGGTATGAAGCTCGTCGGTAGCGGCCCCGTAAAGCAGCGAAAAAACGTCGGTCTTGAGCAACGGAAGCGTCACTTGACACTCTGGATCGCCGAACCGTACATTGAACTCAACAACGAAAGGGTCGTCGTTATCATCGATCATCAGCCCGATGAAGAGCACGCCTCGGTAGGGCACGGGTTGGGAGGCAAGGTGGCGGTGCATGGGCTCAACGATGCGCTCAACGATGCGAGCGTGGACGGCCTGCGACACCACCGGAGCGGGGCAATATGCACCCATGCCACCCGTGTTGGGGCCTTCATCCCCGTCGTAAGCACGTTTGTGGTCTTGACTGGCTGGAAGGGTGCGAAAGGCCGTCCCGTCCATGACCACGAGCATGCTCGCTTCTTCCCCAGGGAGAAAGGCTTCGAGCAAAACAAACCCATCGGTGGCCACAGAAGAATGGATGAAGGCTTTTGCTTCTTCTCGGTCGGACGTCACCACCACGCCTTTGCCTCCAGCGAGGACGTCCCTCTTGACCACCCAGGGCTTGCCTGAGTAGGCATCGAGCGCTGCTTCCACGTCGCTTGAGGCATCCAAGCGCACATAATCGGCGGTGGGCACACCTGCTGCTTGCATCGTTTCTTTGGCGTGCAGCTTTGAACCCTCCAGATGGGCGAGTGCTGCGACGGGTCCAAAACATGGAATATTGGCCGCTGCGCAAGCGTCTGCAAGCCCAGCACAAAGCGGGGCCTCGGGCCCAACCACAACCAGATCGATGCTGAGCGATGCGATGAGCGGCATCAGTTCGCTTTCCGTCACTCCAACATCGTGATTCGTAGCGAGAAGGGCCGTACCTGCGTTCCCCGGAACACAGTGGAGGGCGGAAACCCGTCGAGATTCGTTCAAAGCCAAGCAGAGGGCGTGTTCTCGACCTCCGCTCCCAACGACCAAAACCGAGGCTGCTTCCATGGCTGCTGGATGAAGCGGCAACGCATAATCCCTTCGCGATGCGCTCTTCGCCACCCGCGGACGGAAGAACGCTTATTCATCCGCCACCTCTGCTTTTCATCATGCGAGACCTACCTTACCGAGCCCTGTTGATGATGACCCTGCTTCTGATGTCGTCGATGGCCGCATCAGCCAGTCCGCCGTCAAACGGTGACAGCACCACCGTTCAAACGAACGAAGCCTGGACTGAAGACACGAGGATGGACGGGCACGTCACGGTTGAAAGCGGAAACACATTGACCGTGAGTGCAAACATCACCATGGCGACGGGGTCCTCCATCACCGTTGAAGATGGGGGCCAGTTGGTGTTGACCAACGGTGCCTTGCTCAGCGAAAACCTGAACGCTGGCCTCCGGGTCGAAGTGAACAGTTTTGTTCCTGCCGTGTTAACTTTGAATTTCGGTGACATCGCAGAATCGGGCGTTGTCCAACTCAAGCTCAACCACGTCGTCGCCGACGGCGTGAAAGTCAACTTCACCTACGGTGAGACCACCGTCAACGCTTCAGGATCCGATACCGTTGAATTCGATGTCCCGCTCAACGGGACCGACCTGGAAATTTCCGTTGAAACCGCCTATTTCACGCCAACCTACGTGCTCTGGGCGAAGGCCATACACAGCGGAGGCGATACGATGACAATCCCTGCGCAAGACATCTCCGCCTCCGAGGCACCGCTCTACTGGTTCCAATCAGGTTTCGACCTTCACGCCCACGGCGACTTGACCGTCACGAGCTCCACCATCCTCGGCGGGAACATTTCGTGTGCTGCGATCTGTTCGTTTGACGGCACCAGCCTGACGGGAAGCGCACCGATTCACGCCGCCAGCACATCCACGGTCAGCGTCCTCAATTCCATCATCAGCGGGTCTCGAACGGACGAAGACATCGTGCTTCACGACGAAGCCGGCATCACGTACACCAACAGCCAAGGGACCGGGGGCACAACCGACGCTTGGGTCCGAATTCTCTCTCAGCGGACATTGAGCACCAACATTCCCAACGGCAGCCTCGACATCTACAACATCGGCTACAACGCCAACGATTGGAACGACTTGACGGACGCCAACGGAGACATCGTGCTCGTTGGCCCGGGCGAGACCAACGAGAACAAGCGCATGGTGGCTTGGATGGACGGCAACGGCGTGGTTCACGAAGAAGAGGCAACCATCACCCTTTCCATCTCCAGCAGTTGGGGAACGTTCTCCAAAACCATCGATGCCCCCACCACCTCAACCGGGACCATCGAACTCGACTTGCCCTACATCACCGTCACGGCCGTCGCTCCGGAAACAACGGTTGGTGTGGCCAACAAGAGCGTCTCCGGAACCGTGACCGTTGAAAACACCGGCAGCGCTGCTGCCTCGGGCGTGAACGTCTGGTGTTACGAGGGCGAAGACATTGCCGACACCACGCAAATGGTCGTGAGTTTGGGGGCAGGCGAATCCAAGGAAATTCCCTTCACGTGGTATGTCTACACCTCTGGTGAAGCCACCTTGACGTGCAAGCCTTTGCTGCCCACCGCCCTGGACGGCATTGCAGGCGCTGTTCACGACGATGCAGGCGCAGCCTCTGAACCCGTGACGTGGTCGTACGAAGAAGAGGTGGAGGAGTTCCCCCTCATCATCCTCATCGTCGCCCTCGTTGGCTTTGGTGGTCTCGCCCTTTACATCTCGGCTCAATCCAAGAAAACTCCGGAAGACTTCAGTAAACCGATGGACGAAAGGCCGTCGGTTGAGGACGAGGAAAAAGACCAATGAAGCCTCGGAAGCAGAGAGCATCCACGACCTTCACATCCAAGACGAGACGGCTTGGCGAGCCAAACGACACTGAACCGGTTAGGGGCGAACCCGCCAAAGCATGTGTTCGTTGGCTTCAGCAAGTGTCGTAGGTGGCATCTTCGTCATTTTCCCCATCCCAATCTATCTTCCAACTGTTGGAGAAGACTTGGGTTGGGCCGTCGGCGTACACCTCGTTTGTGATGCTCACCTCAAACTCATAGCAACCTTCGCCACTGTAGAATGAGTCTTTCGAAAGGTAAGCGACTCCCGTGGAACTCTGGGCGTCCCCTGAAAGCGCTAACCATCCCCGCATGGAGCCGCCGGAGGAACCGCCTGACGGACTGGACCACGATGCCGTATCGCCGTCAACCGAAATGGTGCTGTGGGACCACTCTTGATCACCGTCCTTTTTGATTTTGACATCGACCGTGTAGTCCCCGCTCATGAAAGGATAGTTGATATCGCTTGAGATGCTGTGGCCGCCTCCGTTGCGGTTGGTTTCGCTGTCTGAATACACACCGGCCGCAATCTCAATGGAAATGCCTTTGACTTCGGTGTCCGAAGAAGTACCTCCGGACCCTCCGCCGCCTGTGGTTTCCAAGACGTGGGCAAAACGAACTCCCCCGTTCATGGCCTCGCGAACCAGCAAGTCGTGATTGATGAGCACCTCTTCGTTTGAGCCGTCCGACCCGGTTGCTTTAATGACGTAATCTATCAGTTCCTGGCCCTCGTAATTCCGAGCATTGCCTTGGAAAATATCGGAAATATCAACCTTGAAATTTTTGACATCGTTGGAAACGGAAGCCGATTCAGCGAACACCTCAACACCGTCCGCTTCAATGGAGACATCCACGCTTGACATGGTCCCTCGAATCTTGAACGTGATTTGGTTGGTGTCTTCGTTGAGAGCCACATCGGTGATGGCCATCGAGGCGTTGGTTGGCACCAACATCACAGCGGCGTACGGCGTGGTTGCAATGAGCAACGCAACAACGACGCTTGCCCCGAGCTTGACTTGGTTGATGCTGCCTCGCATGCGCTCGGCCTGAACGATGGCACCGACACCGAGGACGACAACAACCGCAACAACGGCAAAGCCCCAAGCACCTCCCTGGAGGGAAAGAATGGCGCCAACCAAAATGATGACCCAACCCGCCAAACTCATCTTGGTCGCGGTGTCGGGAGAGCCCGATCCGCTTCCACCGACAAGAACGCCGGGATTGTCCGAGGGTGCTTTCGCTGCTTCAGATTTCGCAATGACCACCGGTGCGGGTTCATCTTCGATAACGGCTTCTTTTGTCGCGTTCGCTTTGTCCAACAGGCCACCCATGGTCCTTCCCCGTCGCTTACCCGTTTAACGATTGGCGTTAAGAAGGCAACCCCTCGTTGATTCTGGAGGGGGCGGTTTGGTGACCGTGCGTCACAAGCCGGGAGCGGCTTCGCGCCACTCAAGATCCTCTTCATCCTCGGTGTTGAGGAATCGTCGTCCGGCAACAGCGCCGGCAAGAGCAAACATCGAGAGAGCTGGGACGATTTCGAAGCCCGGAAGGTAGACGCCACGAACGTAGACCGTGATCATCTGGGACTCTCGGTTGCAGCCTCCGTTTTGGCAGGCAAACTCGGATTCAGCGTAGAACTCCAGAACGTGATAAGCATCGGACCAACCCTGGTTCTTTGGCGTGCGGACCATGATTCGAGCGGTCTCTGGAGCGGTGTTTGGCTCAATGGTGACCACGTTTTGTGGGAGGTTGACGGTGAAGCCAGCCTCTTCGAGCGTGTCACGCGTGTTTTCCGTCACACCGATCTTCATTCGGTCGATTTGGTTGCCAAAGTTGTACACCTTGAACTGGAAGTTCTTGTCGGTCTTGGGCATCAACTGGACGAAGGGCTCAACGGCTTCAACCTGAACGATGCTGAACTGCATGATGTTGATCAAGGCGTTAACTTGCGAGGAAGCGGTGTTGGGAGGAGGCAGGTTGTTCAATTCTTGAACCTGAGCGGAGACCGTCAGTTGACGGGATTGCATTTGCATGTAGGGGTTCGCACGGACAACGACTTGGAAATCAACTTCCTGACCTGCACCGACGTACATGTCCCCGGGTGCGGCGGTTGCAAGTCCGTCGCTGGTCACCTGGATGGCCACCTTTTCGACATACGCCGTGGGGTTGGAGACGGTGCATGTGGTGTATCCCGTCAGGGTCGCACCGGGCTTGACCTCGACCTGAATTTGACCTGGAGCACAGGTCATGGAAACGGCAGCACCGGACAGTTGTGCGGATGCGGGAACCGCCACAACCATAAGCGAACAGAGGTAGATTCCCATCAAAGCAACCACTCGCTTCCATGCTGACATCGTCTCACCTATCGGTCTTCCCAACCTCCCCCACCTCATAACGGTTATGGGCGTGATGTGCGAAAAGAAGCCGTCGGGGCAGCAAAGCGAAGGAGTGGGCCCGAAGGGAGTTGAACCCCTGACCTCCCGGTTATGAGCCGGGCGCTCTAACCAACTAAGCTACAGGCCCTCGGAAGCGAGGGCACACCTTCGCATGATGAACCTTCTCGTGCTCAGTCAAACTGGCTCAGGGACGATTGGGCCGGTTTTATCCATTCACGAACGCTCTGCTCGAGTTCATCCCGAACGGCCTCGGGCACAAAGATGAGGCATTGTTCGTGAGGTTGAACCAAAGAGCGAATCAAAGCGGAATGTTCTGCAACGTCGCGGCCGTCCTCAACGACAATACCCCCGTCGTAAGGCAAGTAGCCTCGCTTGCTGATCCGGGCTTGGATGAGATGCAAGCGAGGCGTGTAACCGTTGGCCACCAAAACTTCGTTCACTCGAGGCACGACAACGTCGGCCATTTCAACCGTCAAATTGGCGATGCGGAGTGATTTGTGGAAATCCTTGCGGGAGAGGAGGCGAGTGGCATAGAACGAGAGTTCCTCGTCGTCGTCGTTGGCCCAGTGAGGCATGGCCACCTTGACGTGGGCGTCGTTGAGCAAGACATAATGCTCGGGTTGCAGGTCTTCGTTGAGCAGCATGTGGGAGAGTTCGTCCGAAAGCTTGAGACTTCCCGACGAAGCCAACGTTCGTGCCCGCTCGAGCATGTTCACCAGATAGGCTTGCGTGAGCATGTTGACCTTGTGGAAGTAGACCTGTTGGTACATGTGGTATCGCGTAACGAGGTAGGCCTCAATCGCTGGCAGACCCCACCGTTTCACCACAAATCGACCGTCTTCACCGACTCGAAGGGCGCGAATGACGCGGGCGCTGTCAAACCCGCCAATCTGCGCGCCCGTATTGGCTTGGTCTCGGATCATGTAATCCATCCGGTCAACATCGAGTTGGCTGCTGACGATTTCTTTCATAAACCGAGGGATGGCGATGCCTTCGTGTTCATCAGCCCCGTCCATCAGCGCAAAAAGGCGACCCAGGCGTTTTGCCCCTAAGACCTCTAAAACGGCTCGGCCGAGGGCGGTTTCTTTGGATTCCAAAATTCGGCGCCCCCAACGCTCATGGGAAGCGAAGGTTGCGTACACACGAGGCGTTTCCAAAAGGTGAGAGTAGGGCGGGTGACCGATGTCGTGGAGGAGCGCTGCGAGTTGCACCAATTCTTGGTCCTCGTCGCTCAACAAGCCGGGATGGACCTCGTTGACATGGTCGGACAACATCCCCGCCAAATGGTACGCGCCAAGAGAATGAGCGAAACGATTGTGCGTGGCTGCTGGGAAGACATATTCACAGGTCGACAGTTGCTGAATCGCTCGAAGCCGTTGGAATTCAGGCGTATCAATGATGGTTGCATGGGCAGAGGGCACCAAAATATCCCGGTGAATTTCGTCACGAATCACCCTGTCCCTGCCGTTCATGATGCCTTGCCGTCAAATTGGCTCTTTATAGCCCTCACGGAACTATTTTGGAAATGGACGAGCGATAAGTCATAAGCGTTTCAAAGGTCACGGCGTAGCATGGCGGATGCGGTCAAGGGCTTGATGGACCGCATCACAAATGAGGACCCGGAAACACGAGGACAACAGTTGTGGGTGATGTTTGCGCTCGCCATGTTCCTCGTGGCCACCCTCAACTGGTATGCCTATGTTCGAGAGCCCGAAGTGATTCAAATTGAACAGTTGTTGGAATACAAAAACGAAGTCGTCAAAGTCGAAGGAACCTTGATTTCATGGGTTGAGGACCCCTACGCCTCAGGTGACGACCGCATCGACGCCATCATCGATGACGGGACCGGCGTGGTTGAAGCGAGGTGGTACAGGCCCGGAGTGATGCCGCCCATCGGCACCACGGTGACCGTGATGGGTGACATCATCGAATACGACGGTCGCATTTGGCTCCAATCCCTCGGGGCAGGGGCCATGGAGTGGACCAGCGACGACCTTCCCGATGTCCAGCGCCTAGCGATTGCCGACGTCGCTCAAAATCCCGAAGATTACGCTGGCGAGGTGATTCAACTCACCGGGTTTATTGGTGAATCCATCGCCCCCGATGCCACCTTTACCTCTGCTTACCTCGGCGACCACCCCAACTACGGCAACTCGGAACACCAAATGCACCTGATCATACGCTCGGCCATCGGGGAATGGGTAGAGGCGACCTCAAAAGTCGAAGTCCAAGGCATCCTCACCTACCAACAGCGTGACCTCCGGTGGAGCCTCCAAATCCAAGGGCCGGACATTTTGGTTGACCGCAACCATGTACTCAACATCCCTCAACTCGATTGGAGCGCCGAGGCGACGTGGAGTTACCAGTCAGGCCAAACGGTCACGATGACCGGCACGCTGCTCACCGGCGATGGGACATGGCAGTTGTCTGGGCCCAGCGGGCAAACCATTTGCGTGCTGCCCAGTGAAGAGGACCGAGCCTCCGAGGCCACCAACCCCACGGACAACACCCTTCAAACCGTTGAGGGCCGCTTGATGTGGTCTTCATCCACCTCGTCGTGGTGCATTGATGGGAACATGGGCGCAAGCCCGACCCTCCTGAATCCTCAAACCCCGGTCGGCCTTCTTGCCATGCTGTCTGCTGACCCCGTCGGCATGGTCGAAGACCCCGACGCCACCTACACCTTGTCGGCTTACGTGAAATACGCCGTTGAACCCGGTGTGGAACAGGAAGAGGCCTTCTTCGTCGACGTCGCAGCGTACATGCCCGGATGGACGACGGTTGCCGTGACGTTGCCGGGCCCACGAACGGTGTGGCTTGAGGCCGGTCAAAGCATCGTCAGCAACGTCTCCGTCACGTGGGACGACGAGGACATGCGAATTCGCCTCATCGTCCACGACTACACTCTTGGCCCCGTTCCTCAAGCAAGGGCCCTCCTGTGGGATGACGGTGCCATTCAATGGAGCTACGCCCGCGACCAAATGGTCCACCTCAACGGAAAAGCCGTCCAAGAGGACGGAGTTTGGCGTCTTGTTCGTGACGGTTCAAACGATTCCATCCGTCTCCAACCGCAGGGCCAAGCCATCGGGACCGATTCGCTCCATGCTGACCAATCCATGACGTGGTTCGGCCGATTACGCCAGACCCAAAGCGAAGACGGTTTGAGCTTGGTCTACACCCTCGGCCAAGCCGACGTACTGGATACGGACGGCGACGGCTTGAGCGACACTCTGGAGGATGCGTTCGGCACCTCCATTACCTCCGAAGACAGCGACGATGACGGCGTGAACGACCGAGACGAATACGCACAATCACAAGCGTAGGTGGAACGATGCTCGAGGGTTATTTCTTGGACTTGGCGTGGCTTTTGGGCGCCCTCTTCTTTGGTGTCGCCCTCGGTTCGTTAACAGGGTTGATCCCCGGGTTTCACGTCAACAACGTCGCCCTCATCTTGCTGGCCTTGTCCCCTGCCCTGCTCAACTTGGGCATTCCACTTTCAGCCGTTGCGGCCATCATCGTCGCAACGGGAACCGTTCACACCTTCCTCAACTACATCCCTTCGGCGCTGATCGGCGCACCTGACGGCGACACCGCCCTCTCGCTCCTACCCGGCCACCGCATGTTGCTGTCGGGGAACGCTGCTCGTGGCGTGGCGTGGTCAGCACGGGGCTCTCAACTCGGTCTCTTTCTCTCGCTGCCCCTCATCGTGGTGGCGCGCATTGCTTTCGGCCCCGAATTGGGCTGGTACGACGACCTGCGGTCGGTGTTGCCGTTCCTTTTGCTCTCCATCTCATTCCTCCTTCTCGCCACCGAAACAACACGGTTGGACTGGCCATTGTGGGTGCAACGGCTCAGCTTTGGAAAATTAGGGCGTGACTCGCGATTAGCAGGTTTCTTTTCCGCCACGGCGTTTTTCCTTCTGGCGGGCATGTACGGATGGGGCGTGTTCACCCTCCCTGCTCGTTCCCCCGTGGGCATGCCCGATGCGAGCCTGCTTCTCCCGAGCTTGGCCGGATTGTTCGGCATCGCCAACCTGCTCGACATCTACGCCACCACATCCCACCTCCCACCCCAGCGAGAAAACTGGGCATTACCCCCGGTGCGACCCTTGGTCGTGCCGTGTTTTTGGTCGAGCGTTGCGGGAGCCTCCATGGGCGTGTTGCCCGGCATGACCGCCTCCCAAGCGACCGTTCTTGTCATGGGAGGTCGAAACCTCGCAGCCAAAGCCCAGGGACGCCAAGGTTACGGTATGGATTGGGAAACACGTCGCTTAACCGAACTGAGCGACGACGAATTGTTGGAGATCGCAAAGGCCGAAGCGGACGAAGGCGTGGAAGGACCGCAAACCAAGCAAGACCTCGAAATCATCGCCATCCTTTCAGCGGTCAATACTGCCGTGACGGTGATGGTTCTCGGATTCCTCTACATCATCAGCCGTTCTCGTTCGGGCGCCACCTTAGCCCTGAAGATGATGTACCCCATTCAAACTTGGTCGTCCCTTGAGCCAACGTCGGATTTCATTCGCCTGTTGGCCGTCACCTTGGCTGCGGGCTTGCTCGCCATGCCGATGATGCGGTACGTTGGGAAAGGCATGCTTCGTCTTCACGCAGCCATTCCCCTCCAGCAAATGGTGATGGGCGTCATCCTGTTTGTGGTCGCTCTCGTTTGGCTGTCGACGGGCTTTGTCGGTATTGGCGTGCTCATCGTCGGGACCATTATCGGTCTGCTGCCGCCTCGTATCGGCATACGGCGCTCCCACGGCATGGGCATTATTCTCGTACCCATCATGATCTACACCTTTGCACAGCGCTTTGACAGCTTTGGATTTATTTGAAACGGACGTGATTGCATGAACAACCGAAACCTCGCCTTGAGCCTTCTGACCATCTTCCTCCTGTCCTTGTTCCAACCGCTCAGCCTCAATCCACTTGCCGAGAACGGCGAAACGGCGCTGCTCGCCTCTGGGCGATCATCGGCGTGTACCGGAACCGTTTGCATCAACGAGGTGATTCCAAACCCGAACGGTGCTGACGACGCCACTTATCCCAACGGCGAATGGTTTGAACTCACCAACTCGGGGACATCGGACGTCGACCTGACGGGGTGGAAAGCGACGACGAGCGCCGGCAAAACCTTGGCGTTTGACGGGGCGACCATCGTCGGCTATCAGGCCGGAAACACGTCTACATGGACCATCAGCCCCGGTGAATACGTCGTTATTGCACGCAACGGGGACAACAACTTCTACCTCACCAACACCGGATTGACCCTCAACCTCATCGACGCCAACAACAACCAAGTCCACAGCGCCACGTGGGGAAGCACCTCTTCGGGCGTAAGTTACGAACAGGACCCTGCAAACGCCACGGCTGGCTGGGTCCCAACCGGTTCGCCCTCGCCCGGCCAAGCCAACTCGGCGGGAGGGCCCGCCACGCTCATCCCCGGTGACCTCATCATCACCGAGGTGATGGCGAACCCGTGGCCGTCCTACGACAACGCCACATGGCCCGGTGGCGAGTGGGTCGAAGTGCTGAACACCGGCCCGGCGGACATTGACCTGACGGGATACAGCGTCGTGGACGCAGCAGGCAACGTGCTGCCCTTCAACAGCAGTCACCTCGTCAACGCAACGGCGAGCAGCAGCAGTTACCTCATTGGGCCCGGCGAACACCGAATCTTGGCCGTCAACGGAACCAGCCCGTACGGTGTGTTGAACAACGGGGCCGAATCCTTGACCCTGAAGTGGCCCAACGGCAGTCCAAGCCAGGAAGTCTCCTGGACCACAACCCTCCAGGGCTTTTCGCTCACCACCTCCCTGCAAGCCAACGGCCTCTGGTCGCACGCGCCTTATCCCACCCCGGAAGGGATGAACCCCCCGGGCCTGGAATTGATGCCGAGACAAGCCTTTGACATCGAATTCAGCGAATTGTTAAGCAACGCCACCAACGACGGTGCAAACTTTCCCGACGGTGAATGGATTGAGCTCCATAACACCGGAAACGTGAGCGTCGACTTGATGGGTTGGAGCATTCTTGACGGCATGGGCAACATTACCCACCTCGACCCAGGGACCCTCGTGTTCAATTCCAGTCAGGGTGCATCGGTTATTGAAGCCGGAGAGCGGCGCCTCGTCCAATTCACCGGCCACACCCAACTCTGGGACGATTACAATCACTTGTTTTTGCGAGATGCGAGCAATCAAATCGTTGACACGGCGTACTACACGACCGATTACGGCGAAGATG
>JAUREJ010000039.1:10507-13304 GCA_030827475.1 Candidatus Poseidonia sp. | reverse complement strand
CGGCGTCATGCCAAACACCCCTGGTGTTGCATCACGCCACATTATCAGGACCTCGCTTCAACAACTTGAAGACGCTGGACTGGTCGAAAAGGTGCTCAAGAAGGAAATCGAGACTGAAGACGGCAAGATCCAACTCTACCACGGTCGATGCGTCACGGCAGCCGGACAGAGCCTTGTCGATAACGTGGCTCACGCTGTTCGTGGAGAAGCCGAAGCAGCATACCCCGGCCTTGAAAAATATTGATCGGGGGGAAGGAGTTGACGACGATGGCCGCTTCCCAAGATGACGAATTGGCCGCCATCCGTGCTCAACGCCTTCAGGCCATGCAGGACCAACTCGCAAACCAAGCCCAAGCCCAACTCGATGCAGAGGTGCACGCTCAGCAACAGGCATCTCATGCTGCTAACATTGATGGACTTCTTCGAAAATTCTTGACCCCCGAAGCACGGTCTCGACTTGCTCGAATTGGGATGGTTGAACCTTCCCGCGCCCAATCCATCAAGGAAAACATCGTCAACCTTTGTCAATCAGGAGACCTTTCTTTCCCCGTGTCAGATGCATCGCTGAAGACGATGCTCACCAACCAATCCAAGAGCCGCAGCAATGCGTCAATACGAAGAATCTGAGAAGGTGCTCGAAATGTCAAAACACAAGCCAGCAGCAAAGAAAATTCGCCTCTTGAAGGCAGGAAAGCAGAACCGGCGTGTCCCCGTGTGGGTCATGCTCAAGACCGACCGAAACACGGTGTCGCACCCAAAGCGACACCAATGGCGACGTAGTAAGTTGCAACGATGAGGTGATGCAGCATGGCACGATCCAACGAATCAGAGCTTATTGTTCCCCTCCGGAACGCATGGAACATCACCCGGTACAAGCGGGCTCCAAGAGCCATGCAAATCATCCGCGAACAAGTCATCCGCCACCTCAAGGTCAAGGAAGACGAGGAACTCTACATCGACCCTGAGGTCAATGAATTCATCTGGAAGCGTGGAATTGAGAACCCTCCACGCAAGGTTCGCCTCATGGTGATTCGGCACGATGAGCCCGACTTCCCTGTTGAAGTCAAATTGATGAAGGAGTGAAAAAGATGGGAAATATTCGTCCAAGTTTTATCAAAATCCGAGCCATTCGACTTTGCGAAGAACACGGTGAGAAATTTACCGATGACTTCGATCACAACAAACACATGGTTGAGCAACTTACCGATGTTGGTTCGAACAAAAAACTCCGAAATTGGATTGCAGGATACGTGACCCGCTACCGGAGCCGTCGCACCGATTGATGGTGTTCCAAGTGTCGTTTTGGGTTGACTGGGACCGTCAACCCGTCAGCGTCCATGCCGCTGATACAGAAATACTTGAGCAATTGATTCTCCATCTCCGCAATCGGCACAACGTGCGGAAACGGTCGATAGTGATGCCTGACCGTGAAAATGACGGTTACCTGTTTTTCATCTACCAGGTTTGTGACCCTAGATGGATCGCATCCTTCTTGGAGAATCGCCAAGGAGATGGTGAATGATGGGGGACCGATTGCCTCTTGACCTTCCAGAAGGAAAGGTTGAGTTTGTCATCGTCTTGGTTGGCGTCTCTCACCCTGGCAATCTTGGAGCCATCTGCAGAACTATGTTGAACTACGGCTACGCAGATTTGCGTTTGGTGAACCCCAAATGTTCTGTTGACGATGATGAAACACGAGCGAGGGCAAAACACGCACAGCGCATTTTGGACGAGGTAAAGGTCTACACCTCTCTGGGAGAAGCCGTTACGGACTGCAGAGCAGTGGTGGGAACATCAGGTAAAAGAGAGGTCGGTGACAAAACCCTGTTTCGGCATTATGTGTATCCTTGGGATATGGTGGACCGAGAAGAAAAGGCTGGAGGAAGAGTTGCTCTGGTTTTTGGTGAAGAGGGAAAAGGGCTCTCACGAGAGGACCTTTCTGCCTGCGATTATTTTGTCACCTTGCCCACCTGGGAAGGCTATCCTATCGCCAACCTCTCGCACGCCGTAAACGCCTTGATTTACGAAGCACATCGCTCGAGGGTTCTCGCTGGACAAGGCACGGATGGAGGCATGCCCGACATCGTACCTCTCTCTCAGGTCTTGCAGCCCAACGTCCGACAAGCACTTCTCGAAGCGATTCATCAATTTGCAACGAGCATGAACGGACCAGAGGAGCGACTTGAATCCATTGAACATACCCTTAAACGGACCCTCCTAAAGGGAACTCCATCAAACGAAGAAAGCACCCGGCTTATCGGGGCCTTTGTTGAAGCCACCTCGGCGCTGGAGTTCAGCAACAACGACCCGTACTGGAAAAAAGAACATCGTCGGCGGTTACGCTGAAGGCCGCCAGGTGGCGATTGATTTTGGCGTTTCTCGACAATGCATCGCAACAAGTTGCAATCGGTTGCCGTACACCGATTTGATGTGAGGATTGACAGCATCGTAAGCCCATTTGGCAAGGTTCTCTGCAGTTGGGATAAACGTCACGACCACGGTTCGATGTTCAGGCCCCATTGCATCACATGCTTTCCTGGCGTCCGTATCGCCCTCATAGACGACGAAGGCGTGATCAAGAACATCATGGACGTGCTCGGTCAATATGGCGCTAATGTCTGAAAAATCCATCAACATCCCCTCCTCGGATACACCGCTGGTTTGGACGACATCCCCTTCGATTTCGGCTTCAAAGCGGTACCTGTGCCCATGCAAATGTTTGCATTTCGACTTGTGGTTTGGAACTCTGTGGCCGGTATCGGTTTCGATGTATCTTCGTATGGTCGTGGTCATGAAT
>JAUREJ010000039.1:0-10498 GCA_030827475.1 Candidatus Poseidonia sp. | reverse complement strand
TTGCATTTCGACTTGTGGTTTGGAACTCTGTGGCCGGTATCGGTTTCGATGTATCTTCGTATGGTCGTGGTCATGAATCCTCCTCCTCTGGTGTAAAGACCATGGATGCAGAATTGATGCAGTAACGCTCGCCTCCGTAAGCTTTCGGCCCGTCGTTGAAAACATGCCCAAGGTGGGCGTCGCAAACGCTGCATCGCACTTCAATTCGCACCATGCCGTGGGTAAAATCCTCTCGTCGCAGGATGTTTGCCTCCTCGTGCTCATTATGGAACGAAGGCCAGCCACATCCTGAATCAAATTTCATTGAAGAGGTGAACAACAGCGTCCCGCAACAAATGCAAGTGTATCTTCCTGACCGTTTCTCATTCCATGTTTCCCCTGTGAAAGCTCGCTCTGTTCCACCTTCCCGCGTCACATGATATTGAAGAGGCGTGAGAATTTCCCGGTAGTGTTGTTCTTTGTGTTGGCGTTCAATAGCCAGAGCGTCTGCAAGAACAACATCCCACGGTTGGACATATTCGATGGGGTCTGTTTTTCCGATGGCATGAAAGGCCAAAATCCGCTCAACATCTGAACCTGTTTTCCCGTGACTTCGGCCATCATCATCGGGGTCGTACGAGGTGATGGTCCTGCGAAACACCTCATCAAAATCCAAGCCGAGGTGGTCCACTGATACCAAGGCATCTTTGAGGATCGATGTCTTGTCTTTCAAGAGGAATGGAAGTTCAAATTCAACACGCTCGCTGTCCCAATTTCCAAGTTGAAATGCATGCTCAAGCGCTCGGTAGAACTCAGGCCGGCAATCGGGGTAGATGGCGTGGTCTCCACTGTGAACGCCGAGAACAACGCTCACGGGAACCTGAACATCCTCGGAGAGCGAGAGGGCAATACCGTAGAGGAGGGAAGAAAAAATTGCGTTTCGATTCGGGACGACAGTGGCTTTCATGTTGTCCTCTTCATAATGCCCCTGGGGCACCTCCCCCCCTGAAAGCAAGAGGTCGCTTTGAAACAACGCCATAGCGCTTCTCAAATCGGCCTGTTGATGGTTGATGGCATATCCATTTTCCCGGAGATAGTTCACCAAGGATGCGGCACGCTCCAATTCCACCGTATGCTTTTGCCCGTAATTGAACGACACGGCCGTGACCGCAGTGCCTTTCCTTAAGAGGTGCAACAAGAGCGAAGAAGAATCCATTCCTCCACTCAGGGCCATGACTGCATGATTCATGAAAGCGTCACCTCAGAGAATGCCCATCCATTTGTGCGTTTGTAGGGATAAACGCCACGTCGTATGTTCCTTGACGACGGCTTCGGTGATGGCGAAGGCACGTCCGTTTTCCTCAACACTTGCATGTTCATCGTAACAGGGTTGAAGGAAATGGTGGCGAAATCCCGCAACCAAGTCGTCGTACAATGAAAGCGGTTGTCCGACATAGACGCATTTGAGTTCATCCCCCGTTCGTTGTTTGATCGTTATGTTTGGGTAGACTTGGTCCTTTGGGGATATACAAATCCAATCCAACATCCCCTCGGGAATTTCAACCGTGCCGTTGGACTCAATGGACAAGTGGTACCCTCTTCGTTTCAATAATCGCGACAAGGGCCAAAGGTCGTTCAACATTGGCTCCCCTCCAGTGAAGATAATTCTCTTTGAAGGATATTTCATGACTTCGCCAAGAATATCCAAGGCATTCATGCTCTCGTATTCATCAAAATTGGTGTCACACCACTCGCAACGTAGATTGCAACGGCCAAATCGAATAAAAACATGCGGAATGCCGTTATGAAACCCCTCGCCCTGAACCGAATGAAAGATTTCAACGATGTTGTATTTCGTAGCGAGGTCTCCGGGATCATCCGTCGGAGCATTGCCTGCCCGTTCGCATGGAGCGTATGTCATCCAGTCACCTCAAAGCGGGGGTTGTTGGATGAGTTGCATCAGTTCCGCCCGAGCTTCTTGCTTGTCAAAAAACACCCCACGCATGGCCGAAGTCGTCATGACTGCTTGCTGTTTGGCCACGCCCCGACATTGCATGCAGCCGTGAGATGCTTCGAGGATGACCGCAGCGCCGAGCGGACGAAGTTCACGTTCAAGATCGTCAACAACGCCCTTCGTGATTCGCTCTTGATTCTGCAATTTTCTCGCATGCAATTCTACGATACGGGCGAGTTTGCTGATCCCCACAATGCGGTCAACAGGGATGTAGGCAACATGAGCCCGTCCGCGGAACGGCAGGAGGTGATGTTCACAGGTTGATGTGAACTCAATGTCCCTCAACAGGACGATACCGTTGTAACCCTCTGCGTTGAACGTTGCCTCCAGAATTTCACCCGCATGTTGACCGTAGCCCGAAAAAATTTCATCCCAGGCATCAATGACCCTCGCAGGGGTTTTCATCAAACCTTCACGTTCACCACCTTCGGCCCCTTCCAAATAATTGAGAAGGGTCCTCACGGCTTGTTCAGCGGCTTCTCTTGTGGGTTTCACGAAGCACGCCTCCCGTGCAAGGCATCAATCGCATCCAACTGGTCAAGCAATTTGCGACAAGCCGTACGTATAGCGTCAGCCAAACTCACAAATTTGCCATCATCGCCAACATGCAATTTGAGGTCATCGACCAATTCAGCCGGCATGTCAAGGGAAACCTTGGGCATAGCCGTCCCTTCCGGCCCCACTATTTATATTCGTGGGCGAATACCTTGAGCATACCTTCGGGCGTATTTCAAGAAAAAGAAAACCACTCAAAGCCAACCTTCAAAGGATTCCTCGGTGGACTCCTCTTCATGCAGAAACCCACGCTCGCAGGGCCGTTGGATGTTCTCACGACGATTCGGTCGTATGTCGGTCAGATCACGACACCTGGCCTCAACGACGAAGAAATCAAGTTCTTCTGCGACCGCGACCCGTTGCTGGTTGAGGCGATTGACGAAGCGGAACACATGTTTTCTTGGTTCAAAAATGAGTTTGGTCCAACCTACGAGGGGTCCGATGAATTGAACCTGATCGAATACTTGCAAGATGGGTTTGTGAATTTTTACCACCCTGCGACGGTCAACCCTTACGTCGCTCTTGCTGCTCGAGGGCCTTGGGTCATCACCTCGCACGGAGCCGTTGTCCACGATAACGGAGGATACGGCATGCTGGGCGGTGGCCACGGTCCACGAGACGTCATCAATGCGATGGGGAAAAATTGGGTGATGGCCAACGTCATGACGCCCTCTTTCTCTCAAAAGCGGCTCGAACAACGACTTCGAAAGGAACTCGGCCATACCCGTGGCTCGTGCCCCTTTGAGAAGTTCATCTGCATGAACAGCGGCTCAGAATCCGTTACGGTGAGCATGCGAATCGCCGATGTGAACGCCAAGAACATGACGCAAGACGGGGGGCGTCATGCGGGTGCCAAAATCAAAATGTTGGCTGTGGAGCAAGGCTTCCACGGCAGAACCGACCGTCCTGCACAAATGTCGCATTCGTGCAAAGGGAAGTACGACAAGGTTTTGGCAAGTTTTCAAAACAGAGACAACCTTATCCTCGTGCCAGCAAATGATGTTGCAGCCCTTCAGGAGGCCTTTGCCCATGCAGAGGCGAACAACGTGTTCATTGAACTCATGGCGATTGAACCCGTCCAGGGTGAAGGAAACCCCGGTCAATGTGTGGAACGAGCGTTTTACGACGAAGCTCGTCGGTTAACAAAGGAACACGGTAGCCTCTTGCTGGTGGATTCCATTCAAGCCGGTATTCGAGGTCAAGGAACGCTTTCCGTTATCGATTACGATGGCTTTCAAACCGCAGAGGCACCCGATCTCGAAACCTGGTCAAAGGCATTGAATGCAGGACAATACCCGCTCTCCGTCCTCGGCATGAACCAGCGAGCAGCTGATTTGTACGTCACCGGAATTTACGGGAACACGATGACAACGAACCCCAGGGCATTGGAAACCGCCGTTACTGTCCTCGAATCCATGACACCAGAACTACGAACCAACATTCGTGAGCGCGGGGCTGAATTTGTCGAAAAGCTCACACGGTTGCAATCCGAATTCCCGGATATCATCACGAAAGTCCAAGGCACCGGCCTCCTGTGCAGCGCAGAACTTGAACCGGAACACTTCCCGGTTGTTGGAATGGCGGCTGTGGAGCCTTGGTGCCGGCGGCGTGGACTCGGCGTCATTCACGGCGGCATCAACGCGCTCCGATTTACACCACACTTTAACCTCACATCGGAAGAAATCGATCTCATCGTTGGCATCGTGAAGGAAGCCATTGTCGCCTTCATCACTATGAGAGACTCGTGACGATGTCCTCACGCTTGAATTGACGAGCTGCGTACCACGCTGCACCCAGTGCATAGAGCGCTGAAGAGACAAGCCAAGTCAGGATGTGAAGCCCGACGATGCGGTTCATCAACAATTCTCGTAGTGCGAGGAGGACGTTCACGACGGGAATCGCAAACCAATAGGTCTCAATGCCGTCCAAGTTGATGACCTGAGTGAAAAGAGCGGGAAAGAGAATCAACAATACGGCAGGCCCCAAAATCGAGCCTGCTTCCTTGACACTGTGTGACCTCATAGCCAAGGCCAACTCAAATGCGACGACCATGACGGCGAACAGAAGCACAGCGAGAACGAGAAGCCCGAGAGCCCCGAGGGAGATGTCCGGGAGGGATATGAAATTGGATGATGCGAGGTAGCCAATCGCAAACAACAAGCCTGCGACTTGAAGCAAAACGCCAATACCGGTGATGGTTGCAACGGCAAGCCACTTCCCCATCAGCAATTCCATACGGGATGCTGGTAATGCAAGCAAAGCCTCGAGGGTTCCGCGCTCACGTTCCCCGGCAGTCATGTCGATTGAGGGTTGTATGGCCGATGAAAATGTCCACACAGCTAAGACGAGAGGGATAAACAACGAGAGGGCCATCCCCGCTTGTTCACCTTGCGTTGCGACATCGCTAGATGCGACATCGCCGTTCCAGCGCAAAGGATCGAGCGTCTCATCTGGGTCGAGGCCTGCATCGGTGATGCGTTGGATGGTTTCGTTTTGCTCCCAATCCGTCAGGGTGGCAAGGGCACGGCTTCTCGCCTCCAAACTTTGCTCGGATGTTGACATGTAGATGAGGGCATATTCAGTGATGCTTCCGTTCACTCTGAGACGAATCAAAAGGTCAATTGAGCCGTTCCTCAGGCGCAAATCGTCGGCTCCTGGTGATGAGAGTTGCTCAATTTCAGGGAGAGGTTCGAAGGTTACGTTCATGTTTGAATCGTTGAAATCCAGACCCATCTCCAAGTTTGCTTGATCGCTTTGGACAACAACGTCGAGCATCAACGCATCGAGTTCCGCTGCTTCTGAAGCAAGCAGCAAAGGGAAGAGGATGAACAAAACCGGGAACATCAGCAAAGGTATCACCAATATCGCCACAATGGTGCGCCAATCTCTGACGAATTCAACAAGTTCTTTCTTTGCAATGACGCGGACTCGGTGAAGGGTTTTACTCATCTTCGTCCACCCCCTTCGGCAACCTTGGCGTGAAGATGGACCGCCACCATTTCGCGACGCCTTTGAGCGGTTTATCGTCTTCAGACCGTTCTCTTGCAACATCGCTTGTGAGAGCCACGTATGCTTCCTCAAGGTTATGCGCACCCGAGGAGTTCAACAGTTCTTGGGGTGTGCCGTCTGCACGTACTTCTCCGTTGTGAATGATGATGATGCGGTTGCAGACGCGCTCTGCTTCAGCAAGTTGATGGGTCGAATAGATGACAGTGCCACCTTCTTCGCCAAGCTGTTTTACCAACTCCCTGACGGTCCGAGCGCTTGTCACATCAAGTCCTGCAGTGGGCTCGTCAAGCAGCAACACCTTCGGCGCATGCGCAAGCGCCCTCAGCAAAGCGGTTTTTTGCCTCATGCCTCTCGAAAACCCCTTCGTATGGCGTTGAAGGCTCCCCTCCATCCCCAAATATCGGGAGAAATACAAGGTTCTCTTCCAGGCCTCATCATCGTCAACACCCTGCATTCGTGCGTGGTATCGGATGTTTTCCCAGGCCGTTAGACGGGAATACAATCCGGTGTTTTCCGGCACGACGCCGATGGCCTGTCTTGCCGTTGATATGCTCTTTCCGTCACCAAGGTGGACGGAACCGGTGCTTGGCCGGTACACTCCGGAAAGCAACCGAAGGAGGGTGGTTTTCCCCGCACCGTTCGAACCGACCAACCCAATGATGTCCCCTTCGTGAATCTGCAGGCTCACGTTGTGGAGAGCATGGACTTCAGCAAAGGATTTGGAAACACCGTCAACGATGAGCAGTGGTTTGGTCATACAAGTTTCAACTCGCCCGCCCGGATTCAACGGCCCAATTTAGACCGGGGTGTTTGGTTTCAAGGCGGTCCGCACGAAAAAGCGTTGATTTCAGATGGTCTTGAATCTCAGATTGTGGGACACCCATGTCGACCATGTTGGCGACCAGTTCGAGGGCGCCTTGAATCGCTCCCGCATCCAAGAAAGCCTCGTTTGAAATCGCCCGGCGTGAACGCAATTCCTCAAGACGACCCGCAAGGTAGTGAACTTCTCCCTTCAAGCGCGGTGCATCAATGTGGGGGAGGGCCAGCAGTTGGTCAATACAACTTCGCATCAAATTGACTTGATGCAGGACGATTATAGGTGTTCGCATTTCGAAAGTTCACTTTCGTTGCGTCAACTCCACCAGCACGCCACCTGTTGAAGCCGGGTGGACGAAAGCGATGTGTTTCCCACCAGCCCCCAGCGTTGGCTTCCGGTTGATCAGGCGGACACCGTTTGCATCCAAATGGTCCAGCAAACCTTGGAGGTCACCTACGCTGAAACAGAGTTGCTGAATTCCCCTTCCCCGTTTCGAGAGAAATCGGCCTACGGGGGTATCATCGTGTGTCGGCTCCAAGAGTTCAATCATGCTTGGTTGAGTGTTGGGGTCACCAGGAGAGGTCGAGAAAAAACGAGTGGTCACACCCTGGTCATCCACGGTTTCGTCGTCGCGTGCTTGAACAAGGCCAATCAATCTCCAAAAGTGACTGCCTGCTTCGAGGTCCTCCGTGGCAATCCCGATGTGGTCGATATAAATTGGTCCATATTCCATCTTCATCCCTCAAAAACCACTTGGAGCCGTATATGTCCCGAAAACCGATTTTAATTCGCCAACAATCTCGCCAAGCGTCGCTCTGGCTCGAACTGCTTCAAGCACGTGTGGAAACAGGTTTTCATCGGTATGAGCAGCCGTT
Organism: Candidatus Poseidonia sp.; assembly: GCA_030827475.1. Classification (GTDB taxonomy): domain Archaea; phylum Thermoplasmatota; class Poseidoniia; order Poseidoniales; family Poseidoniaceae; genus Poseidonia. The sequence continues at coordinate 3,249 of JAUREJ010000039.1, read as the reverse complement.
TGGACCGATTTGAGAGCATTCAAGACCCTGTTCTTGTCTCGGCTATCTCGAAGCACTTTCAATCGAGATGTTTGGGCATCTCCTAGGGAAGCGTCGGTTTTCAAAATTGGGATTTTATCATTCTCCTCCATCACGCCGTGGTTGATGCCAACGATACGGCGTTCGCCTTTTTCGATTTCGTTCAGATACGCATATGCAGAGAGGTGAATTTCATGTTGTTGCCACCCCTCTTCAATGGCGTTGAGGGCGCCACCTTTTGCTTCAATCTGGTCGATGATGGAACGGGACCGCTCGTAGATCTCCTTGGTTAACCGCTCAACATGCCATGAACCGGCCATCGGGTCGACTGTATCCGCGACACCGGATTCTTCAGCAATGATTTGCTGGGTTCGAAGGGCAACAGTAGCGGAGGTTTCTGTGGGGAGCCCCAAGGCTTCGTCGTAAGAATTGGTGTGCAAACTTTGTGTCCCGCCCAGCACAGAAGCCAAGGCTTGCAGAGTAACCCGTGCGATGTTGTTCAACGGTTGCTGAGCAGTTAGACTGACGCCTGCGACTTGTGTATGGAAGCGAAGCATCTTCGATTTTGGGTCCTTGGGTTGGTAGCGTTCTGTCATCAAATCATGCCACAAAGTCCGAGCTGCTCGGAATTTTGCAATTTCTTCGAAAAAGTCATTGTGACAATTAAAGAAAAACGAGAGTCGAGGTGCAAATGAATCAATTTCTTGACCAGTTGCGAGTGCAGCATCGACGTAGGCCAGAGCATTTGCAAGCGTAAAGGCGAGTTCTTGAACTGCGGTTGAACCTGCTTCTCGAATGTGGTATCCCGAAATTGAGATCGTGTTCCATTTTGGCACTTCTCGAGCACAGAAATCAAAGATGTCGGTGATGAGCCGCATGCTTTCCTTCGGGGGGAAGACATAGGTCCCACGTGCAATGTATTCTTTGAGAATGTCGTTTTGGATCGTCCCCTTGAGTTCATCCAATGGTACGCCCTGTTCTTCTCCAGCAACGATGTACATCGCAAGGAGAACCATTGCAGGTGCATTGATGGTCATCGAGGTACTCACGTCCCCCAGAGGTATGCCGTTGAACAAGAGTTTCATGTCTTCAACAGAGGAGATGGACACCCCTACCTTTCCAACCTCGCCGAATGACAATTCATCATCCGCATCCATACCCAATTGTGTTGGGAGGTCGAATGCAACAGAGAGGCCCATTTGTCCTCGGTCCAAAAGCAACTTGAACCGTTTATTTGTGGCTTCTGCACTGGAGAATCCAGCATATTGGCGCATCGTCCAGAGGCGGGAACGGTACATCGTATCGTGGATGCCTCGTGTGTAAGGGGGTTGACCTGGTTCGGCCAATTCAATGCCTGCGTCGGGCATAGCAGAAGGGGGGAGTTCAATCCCGCTCAATGTTTTCCAGTCCGCCTTCCGCTGGGTCGACATGGTTTTGTCACGGGAAGGCACTTCATCAAGACTCGCTTCTTGGTTCAGTGGTGATGGCCACCGGGTCCGTGAGCGTGCCCATGAGCCAATTCTTCCTCGGTTGCCGGACGTACTTCAACGACCTCTACCGAAAATTCAAGAGTTTCTCCTGCGAGTTTATGGTTGAAATCAACGGTTACCAAATCATCGGCAACGGCAGTTACGGTGAAGGGACCGATGTCAGACATCAACATCATACCGACCTCCGGATCAATGTCTCCAAACTGCTCCCGCTCAATTTGCTGAACGGCATCTTCCATACGAGGCCCATAAGCGCGCTCTGGTTCGAGGGTGAAGGTGCGGCGTTCGCCAACTTTTGCTCCCATCATTTCATCTTCGAATCCGGGAATCATTTGTTTGTGACCAACGAGGAAAGTAAGGGGGTCTCGTCCCTCGCTCGTGTCAAAGATTTCACCACTTTCAGGAAGTTTTCCTGTATAGTGGACGCTTGCTACGGTGTTTTCTGCTAGAGTATCGGTCATTTTCTTCATCTCCTGGTTGTCATCTGCTTGACAAGATTTCTCAATTCGGCTGCTACATCGGCAGGTAAAATGAGTTCCGCTTCTTTCTGTTCAATGAATTCCAAACTATCGTCAACACCTTGACGTTCACCCTTGGCCCAAATTTGGCCGAGGACGTTTGAGCGATGCTCTTCGGGAACACTTGGGTGGTCAAGGAAAGCTTTCGCCGCATACTTGTATTCAAGATATTTCTGACGGTTCAATTTCTTTTGTTGCTTTTGCCGGCCGCCACCTTTTTTGTCAAACCGTCGGCGGCCACGTCGGCGGTCTTGCTTGCTTTCGACCTTGGTTTCAATTTCTTTGAAGACATTTTTCACACGCTTGTTCTTCGCTTTCACGACGACGACATCATCGTCATCGTCATCCTCGTCGTCATGTGTGGCAACCAAAATCTTCGGTTCGGCAGGTTTGGGCGCCACTGGAACTTGAAGGGTGGGTTCGGCTTGAAGGCTGGGGGCTGCTCTCTTCAGCGCTTCCGACTTCCGGCGAAGTTCGGCAAGTCGATCTTCTCTGGAGGACGTTTGAGGGGTTTCTTCCTTCGGCGTTTCAGGGAGGTGATGTGGAATTGGAGCAGGAGCAACGACAGGGGCGACGACGTCCCCTTTTTGTTCAAGTTTTTCAATGGCCTCACGCTGCTTGCGCTCCAGGTCTGCCTGAATGTCTTTTGGTTGAGTGGGTGCGTCATCAACCGGTGGGGGTGTGCGTCGAGTCGCTTGCCGATCTCTCTCATCACGCCGGCGGCGATGTTGCTGAGAAGCATCCTTTGCAAAAGGATTGAACTCCTCCCTACGCCCCCTTCGTCCGTTGATTGGTAAGACCCCCTGCCCTCAACGGGCCCACGACATGTTAAAACCGTATGCCTTCGAATGGCTTCAGGACCACACGATGGGTGTTTGGTCAGTTCGAAGGTACTGGTCGATGGCGCTTCCCTGAAGTTCTGTGATCCGATGCTCGAGTTCGATGTATCCGAGAAGGGCGATCATGGTGCCGTTGTCAATGCAATACATCCTCGGCGGGGCAAATGACGAGCCTTCGCGGTCGGTGGCCATTTCTTCACACATCGTACGAATGCGCTGATTGCAGGCAACACCGCCGCCAAGCAAAAGTTCGGATTTACCTGTGTGCGCCATGGCCCGCTCGGCGACTTCCACACAGGAGGCGAAAGCGTGCTCTTGGAGCGACCAGCAAACGGCATCCAAAGGTGCTCCGTTGTCAATGAGGCGTTGCGCAGCAGTCAACAG
>JAUREJ010000038.1 GCA_030827475.1 Candidatus Poseidonia sp. | reverse complement strand
TGTCCGAGCCGTCTGCGCACGTGAACATGGTGGTCTCGTCGCCGTACTCGTATTGAGCTTCGTCCGAGCCGTCTGCGCAGTCCTCTCCGCCATCGTTCACGTACTCCCAAGGAACGTCGTACTGACCGTCAGCGCACATGAACCACGCTTCTTCGGTGTCGTCGTCCATGCCGATCGCACTCGGTTCAACGGAGCCGTAGAAGGCGTAGACGGGGTTTCCGTCATCATCCGAAGCGTCGTAGGATTGCAAGTAGAAATCCATCTCGTCCGAGCCGTCAGCACAGTCTTCCCATCCGTCGTTGACCGACCAGATATCGATGACTTCACCGTTATCACAGGTCCACTCGTATTCGCTGTTGTCATAGTCATCGTCTTCGCCAGATCCAAACCAATCTTCGAGCAAGTCTCCGACGGATTCGTCAAGTTGCGCTTCAAAGTCTTCTGCAACGGCTTCACCGAAGGCGCTGCTGGAGTAAGCGAGGACGTTTCCGAGCAGGCTGAACATCACGGGGTTTCCGGGTGGACACGAATCGCAGCCCTTGGCAGTCACCATTGCGCCATCACCGAGGTCAACTTCGAGGGTTTCCTCCATCATCGAGAACACAACCCATCCCATCTCCGCGGCTTCTTCGTAGTCGCCGGAGTTTTGGAACGCATCCGAAATGGTGAGGTCAAACTGACCCGCATCCAAGCCGAACTCTTCGGTTGGAAGACCGGTCAGATAGACTTCGTAGTCGGCCGAACCGGTGTACGAGCCGTCAACGAGACCGCAGTCGTCGTAGACATAAGTCTCGCCCCAATCTTCTTCGTAGACGCCGATATCCATCTCGTCCTCAACACAGTCCCAGGAGGTGTAGTCGTTTTCGGCCGCTTCGATGTAGATGGGGCTGGCGGATCCGAGGCGCCAAACGGCGTCTGAAGAGATGGAATACTCGAAGTTGATTCCCGTGTCAAAGTCAACGGTCATCTCCTCGCCACCGCCTTCGAGGGTGATGTCAATGCCGAGGTTCATGTCGTTGCCCACCGTCATGTCAACGTCGATGTCGGCACCGACCAGTTCGTAAGCATCGTTGAGGTACTCGGTGTAGAGGATGTCAACCGTGAGCACGTTTTCTGCTTCGGCGATCACGTCGATGTCAAAGGAAGTCGGGTCGCTACCGAACGTGGTTTCCGACCAGTCGGTCAAAAGGACCGCATTGGAAAGCACCCCGTGACGCAAGGTCACATCGCTGGTTCGGCTCCACACTTCGATGTCTTGGCCGTCCAAGTCCTGAACGGTTTGAGGGCTGATGTCCTCGGTTTGGTGGACGTACACGTTGGTGGCGCCGGTGGTCAGTTGACCCAAGTCAAGGTTGAACCCGGCGTCCGTAGCGTCGTCCATGATTTCGGTGAAGAGGCCTTGAATGTCCAAGCCGGTCACGTTTTGCAGGTCGGAGTCAAGACTGGTCCAGTCGTATTCCACGCCGTAATAGTATTCTGAGGATTGTTCGGGTTGGGCTTGAACCGTTGCCAGCGGTGAAAGCGCCGTCAACAACAAGAGCATCACAAGCAGGCCGGGGGGGGTGCGACGAGGTGTGTTCATCCTTTCAGAGACGACTTTGACTCCATATTAAGTGTATCCCCAATGCATCGGATGCCCTCTTTGGCCGAGTCCCGTTCAGCCATCTCGTCGCCGACGGCACACTTCAACGAAATTTTCGAACATTTCCTTGCCGAATTCCGAGTCGTTGACTTCCGGATGAAACTGCAGGCCGAAGCGGGTGCCGTCCTCGTTTTCCATGCCTTGAACGGCGCACGAAGGACTGCTGGCCGTCACGAAGAACCCATCGGGAACAACGTGCACCTCGTCGTTGTGCGATTCCCAAACCGTTTGGACGGGGTTGGTACCTGCAAAAATCATCCCTCCCCCATCAACCAGTTCAATTTCCATGGCTCCAAATTCGGGCTCGGGAGACTCTCGTGCGTCACCGCCATAATGGCGCGCCATGAACTGATGCCCTGCACAAATCCCGAGGACGGGGATGTCAAGTTCCAAAAAAGCCGCGCAGTTGCCCAACTCACCGCTCAAGCCCACCCTTGCTGCACCTCCGGAAAGAATCAGCCCGTCAAGCTCCCGAAGGTCCTCAACAGGGGTCGTGTTGTCGATGATTTGCGTGTCCACCTTCAGGTAGCGTAGCATCCGCCACTCTCGGTGAGTCCATTGCCCGCCGTTGTCAACCACATCAATGACCAAGGGCTTGTCCGACATCGTACTCGCTGCATTGGCGGCGAGGAACGACCATGAACATGCCGATGCAACCAAGAGGAGGCGGGTGCTCCCCGTCCCATGGGCAGAACCGTTGCCGTGTGCATTGCGTTGTGCGTTCTCGTTTGCCTCGTGCCCGCTTCTGCAGCCTGCGAAACCGAAGTCGCCAACGCCCTTGAGGGTAAATTCCCTTCGCCAACGGGCATTTCGCCCAATAAGGACGATTCCATCCGGGAATCCGTCCACCTCGCCAGCATCGGCCAGCACGTTGGACGGGAGTTGCTCTGGCAGGTGCTGATGGGAGCCAACTTGACCGAACGCGCCATCGCCGACGAAATCGATCGCGCCATGGTCGAAAACGGTTCAAACCCCGACTGGCCCTCGTTCTCAACCATCGTCGCCTCTGGTGCCAACGGTGCCATTCCACACGGCGACCCGGTCAACAACGGCGCTGGACCAAAGCAAGTGATGATCGGCGATGTGGTCGTTATCGACCTGGGCGGCCGTGTGAACGACTGGGTCAGCGACGTCACACGAACCTACGTCGTGGGCGGGACGACCAACGCCACGATTCTCAAAGCCTACATGGCGGTATACAACGCTCAAAACCTCACCTTCCCGCTCATTGAAGCCGGCACGCCAGCGTGGGCGTTGGACGATATCGCCCGCACGCACATCGAGGATCAGGGGTTTGGTGACCAGTTCATTCATTCCCTCGGGCACGGCTTCGGCGTTTGTGTCCACGAACCGCCGTTGCTTTCCAGCGGCACGGACGACCCGCTGTTTGGCTTGTCGTACAACCAACAACCGCTTGCCCCCTACGACGCCATCACCATCGAGCCCGGCATTTACCTCGACGGTTGGTTTGGCATCCGAATCGAAGACGATTTCTTGGTGAACCAGGAAAGCCACGAATTCCTGACCGCTGACCTTCCCCGGGATTTGGATTGGTTCCAAATTGAGGTGGACGACTACGATGCTTCGATGGCCTTTTCTGCACCCGCCGACAAAGACGAAGAGGTTCGTGGCTTGCTGCCTTCCCCACTTGGCTTGATTGAAATCGTGTGTTTGGTCGGGCTCGCCGGATGGCGAAGCCAACGGCTGAACCGGGGGTTGGATGAGGAAGCCTTCCTCATCGATGGTGCACCGTGACGGTCCCGCAAACGCGACACCAAACCTTTGTCCCGTCCCTTCGAGGGGTTGTCCCGGCGATGTCAATGCTCGCACCGCACTCGCACTTGACCACGTTGTCCATGGAATCGGCGAGGAGCAGGTGCTTCATCAAGTGAACGCTTCAATCCCATGCGATGGTCGCTTGAAAGACGACAAAACAGCGGGTTGATGAAAAACCCTTGACCTCTTCAACAAGCGCCTCTTCACATCGTCCGTTGGCCTCCTGAACGATGCTTTGGAGGCGCTTTTCGGTGCTGGGCAACCGGGCTCGCTCAACGATGGCCCAACCGCGTACAAGCGAACGGTTTTGCTTTCTTAACAACGGCAAAAGACTCGGGAGGTGGTCGAGGCTGTCGTGGGGGAGGTTAACGAGTAAAACGTCCGCCAAACCAAGCAGTTCCGCTCGTTGCGACCACTTCAGCGCATCTTCACAAAGGACGACTTCGGGCTCAAATCCGGTTGTATGAGCGGTCCAGTCTGCGATGTTCAAAGCAAGGAGTTCAACCGCATCCGGGTTCAAATCCCCAACGAGATAGCCTTGGAGAAGGTCGGGTTCAGCCAACAGAAGCGGTAGAGAAGGCCCGACGCCGGCGTAGGGGTCGGCCACCACGAGGGGTCGGTTGAGCAGCGCACGAAACCGCTGCATCGCCTTCAACGTCTCGTAGCGTTGCGTTGAAAGGCGGCCAGAGAAATACACCGTACCCGGGTCCACCCAAATCGAAACGCCGTGCTCCCGAATCTGGGTTCTCGTCGACACCGAACCGTCCCTGCTTGCGAGAGGACGGAGTTGACGAACCCTGAATTCACCCTCAACACCGGCGTCCGAACAAACCAATCGCACGTTGGGGAGCTGTTCCAACATCGCTTCTGCCATCGCTTTAGCATAAGGTTCAACTTCGGGTTCAACCTTCACCATCAGCACATCGCCTTGAATTTCGTACGCGGAAGGCCACAACGACTCGGGAAGGCGTTGCAAATCCACGGGGAGGCGTTCTCGCCAATGGACCGGGGCCTTTGACCGCGGTTCCACATCAATCATGTGCATGCCCCCCCAAACCTCGTCGCCCTCCGCCGGGGCGGCTGGGGTCAAGGGAACCCCGCGGTGGTCGCTTCCAAGAGGCACAACACCCGTGGAGGCGAGCCAACCGTTTGAGCGACAAAACGCAAGCCACCGCTCGGTTTCATGACTCGGCACGCTCAAATGACGCATGGCCCTCGCCCTGTCCAAGCCCCTTGGAGGTTTGAGTATGGCGGCGCAAAAGGGAACCAGCAACAAACTCCCGTCCACCGGGCTGGTGCTCATCGGCCTCGGCATGGGAACGGTTGAGGGGTTGACCTTGGAGGCCATCAACGCCGCAAAGGCCGCCGATCACCGATGGTACGAAGCCTACACGGCGCTTTGGCCCGAGGCTTCGTTGGCGGTGTTGGAAGAAACCGTTGGGCCGGTCGAGCGGGTCATGCGCCCCGACGTTGAGGCCCCGGAGCGTTTGTTTTCATTGGCGTCCACCTCGCTGGTTGCACTTCTCGTGGTGGGTGACCCGCTACAGGCGACCACCCACGTCGACCTCCAACTGCGAGCGATGGAACACGGGATACCGTGCGCCGTCGTCCACGGCATCTCCATCACCAACCTCGTGACCGGGGCCGTGGGCTTGTCAAATTACAGGTTCGGACGCCAAACCACCTTGACCTACCCTTACGGCGATTGGGTGGCCACATCCCCGCTCGAAGTGCTGGCGAGCAACAAGGAACAGAACCTGCACACCTTGGCTTTGCTCGATCTTGACCCAACCGGTCAAGGAACCGGAGAGCAGCGTCCGATGCGCCCCACTGATGCGGTGGACTCGATGCGAATGATGTGGTCGAAACTCGCTGAAATCGCCGAAGGCTCGGGTGCTGATGTGAACGGTCTTGAGGCGTTTCGGCGTTTCGCTTTCTCACGCTACCTTGACCAAACCTTCGAGGATATTTCCGTCGTTCTTTGTTCGGACCTGGGCACACCTGAGCAGCAGATTGTCACAACGACGCTCGGCCAACTCAGCGACGAGCCGGGTGGCCGCCTCAACTGCCTTGTCTTTCCAGCCAACACGGGTGAGGTTGAAGAGAAGGCTTTGACTCGTTGGGTCCGGGGTGAGTAAGTGTTCGGCCTTTCTGACGAGATTGTTTTGCTCTTGTCCTTTGTGCTGTTCATGGGTTTCTTCGCTGGTGTGGGCCTTGCCTCCATGCGGGTGAAGCAAGACACTACGGACGATTACTTGGTCGCAGGCCGTGGGATGCATCCTGCCCTTGCTGCGCTCAGCGCCGTCAGCACCTGGAACTCCGGCTACATGTTCATCGGTTTCATCGGTTTCATCTTCGTTCAGGGCTATTCCGGTATTTGGATCGGTCTCGTCTCCACCATCGGCCAAGCCGTTGCTTGGATTTGGTTGTACAAATTCATTCAGAAAGAAGGAAATGAACGTGGTGTCCGTTCCCTTTCCTCCCTCGTCTCACGGACCACGGGTGCTCCTGAAGCAAAGTTAGCAGCAATCCTCTCGGTCGTTTTCCTCGCCATCTATGCTGCGGCCCAACTCGTCGCCGGCGGCGTTGCGCTGCGTGCGATGTTGGGCTGGTCAGAAGTCATTGGGATTCTCATCGGCTTTGTCCTGGTCGTTGCGTATTGTTATGCAGGTGGTATTCGAGCCTCCATTTGGACCGATGCGGCCCAGTCCTGCGTGATGATCGTCGGTTCCACCATTCTCTGTTATGTCGCCGTCTCGGAAGCCGGCGGGTTTTCTGGGCTCCACCGGACCCTGGAAAGCGTTGACCCCGGCATGGTGAACCTCTTTCCTTCCGACCTCACCTTCGGGGTGACGCTTTGGATTGGCGCCTTTTTCCTCGGAGGACTTGGCGTAGCGGGTCAACCTCAGGTGGTTTCCCGGGTGATGACCCTCAAGGACGACAAGGACCGAAAGCAGGCCGCCATCTGGTTCTTCGTCTGGCAGACGCCGTTCATCGCCCTCATGTTCATCATCGGGTTGGCCTGCAGAGCCATCTTCCTTGATTTGGACGCCTCCGACGCCCAAGACGGGCTTCCGTTGCTGGCCATGGAGGTGCTCAACCCCTTCCTTGCCGGCGTGATTCTGGCCTCGATTTTCGCCGCGACCATGTCCACGGCCGACAGCCAGGTCTTGGCGTGCACCGCCGCCATTACCGACGACGTCAAGCCGGACTGGAGTCAGGACCACAAAACCACCAAGCTCGTGACGATGGTCGTCGCCGTTTTCGTGACGTTGATCGCCTTAGGCGGCCAACAATTCCCCGGCTTCGGTGACTCTGTGTTCGCCTTGGTCGTCTTGGCCGTCTACGGATTAGGCGGCATCTTCGTGCCCCTCTTGTTGGTTCGAATGATGGGTTACGAACCCGACACGGAGCACACGATTTGGATGATGGTGGCCGCTCTCAGCGCCGTCATCGTTTGGAGCGCAAGCGGATACGGCGAGGACATCTTCCCGTCCATTCCAGCCATGAGTTCGGCCTTCGCGACGCACTTTATTCTCTGCTGGAAGCGGGAGGCATCCAACCCGAACCCACTGGGCCGATACAGCCTCCCCACGCAACAAACGGCAACCGTTGCGGCCGTCACGATGCTCGTTCTCTTTGGCGCCTTGGAAGCCACCTACCAAGCCGTGGCCCCTGAAGGCGGCAGCGGTTCTTCAGGCAACGACCCCTACCAACTCACGTACACCGTGAGCGAATGGACCGAAAGCCAATCCTTGACCCTCAGCGACGGCGAGACGCAAACCTTCGAAGTCACGATCGACGAGAGCATGACGGCGGTGCTGATCGCTGAACTGACCATCACCTACACCGATACTGGGGAGACGGGGACGCAGGCTTGCGACGAAGTCATCACCGGGCCGGATTACAGCGGCCTCGCCGGTCCGTTCTCGGAGAGCGACGACGCCGACCGGAGCACGACGGCATGCGACACGACCACCGTCGTAGGAAGCATTCGCCCCAATGCCGACCTGAATCAATACGCGGCGGAAGGCGCAGGAGATTACGCCATGAACGGAACGGAATCGGATTTGCTCGACGTGCTTGAGATGTTGGGCACTTCCCCTGAGATGGTCGGCACCCTCACGATGGATGTCACCGTCGAGGTGAACAACGGATTCGCTCCATTCTCAGGAGATAATGGCGAGACCGTAACCGTGACGTTGACGATGCTGGTGTTCCAACCCAGCGGCATGACGCCTATCACAGCGTGAAGGTCATCCCCTGCTCGCCCACGCGCCAGCCGAGGGCCGTGACCGCGCGATGTTCTTCCGAATCGACGTCGTGAAGCGGGTTGGTGTGGTTCATGTGAACGAACACGATGTCGGGGTCACCCTGCTGCCGTCGGCCTAAACGTTCCAGCGATTCCTGAACGGGCGGGTGAGGCACGTCGTTCTGGACCCTCCCCTCGAGTTCATCTGCGCTCCAGAACGTCCCGTCGAGCAACGCCACATCAACCCGCAATTGCGTCAACCACGCCCGAATGGAGGGGGCGTCATGAGTGGCGAGCGTTTCGTCCCAACGGTCGTGGTCGGGCAAAAAAAGGAGGCCGCGATTCGGCCCCCGGAAGACAAAGGCGTGCATGTCCGAAAGTTCGGCTCGGTGCGGTACTGGAACCGCTTCAACCGACAAGCCAGGCCCCAACGTGGTGGGTTCATGCCCGCTGAGCACCACGGTTGAAAAGACCCCCTGCTCGACCAAGAGCGCCCAAGCCGGCGTTGCGTTCACCAAGTTCAACATCGACGAGGAGGCGTACAGCGACAGCCCCCGTGCGTTCAGTGTCTCACGACCAAAAAGGCCCAAGCCGTCCACGTGGCCAAAATGGGCGTGGGTCAGAAGCACCGAATCGATCGGAGGATGATTCCAACGAAGCAGTTGTTGGCCAAGCGCCCGTGTGGCCTCCACCAAATGGCCTCGGCCGTCATCGTCCACGAACCCCAAACTGACGGGATCACGAACATCCACTGCGGTGAGGTCGGCGCAGCACGGCTTTGTGCACCCCGGTTGAGGGCGCCCCCCGTCCTGCGCCGTTCCGAGAAGCGTCACCGTGACCATGGCGAGACGATGCGCCTTCTCGTCAAGAGGGCTTTCACGCGAAGGGCTCAAACGCATCCTCCCGCAGGGCATCGGCGGGGAGCACCGTGGCCGCACCGTCAAAAGTGGAATTCCCAGGAAAAAAGAAACAACGCATTCAGATGAAGGGGACCAAGCAAGCCAACGAAGCAACGGCAAAAAAACTGGCCCGCGACCTTGGCAGGTTCCTTGACGACCCGCGCAGCCACCTCCCGGCCATGACGTTCTCTGGAAAATTGAGGTGGGGGCGAACCGACCCGGTCACAAAAACCCTGAATGAAATTGAAAAAATCATTCACAAAAAGGACGACATTAAATGGTTATCAAAACGCATGATGGCCAAACGAGGCGACGATGTTGCCAAGGCCTTCGCAGGTTCGCTCCACGCTGCCCACGATACCGAATTCACGATGGTGGGCCAATTCAACTCCGGTTCGTTTGGCGGCGGGTCCTACGTTCGCCGGGGTGACGGAAAGCCCGGTTACATGGCAGGCATCCAAAATTTCGGCAACGTCACCCTTCGTATGCTCCCTTGGGAAGCCCATGCGAAGCACGGCATGTACTTCTTCAGTTGGGAAGGGGGCTTCGTTTGCACCGGCCCAAACCCAATCCCGCCCGAGGCGTGGTTGGAGGACGTGCTTGATCGGTCCCGATTTTCTTTCACGAGCAGTGAGGTGGACGGCCGCCCTGTTTGGTACACAGATGGCCTGGATGCTGAGGCCATCGTCGCAAAAAACCCCTCCGGAAAAGGCTACATTTCGCTGCATTTCCACGGCGGTCAGGTGGTTGGTTTGGGCCTCGATGCGCTTCAAACCTTCACCAAAAAAGACAGCCCGTTCATCCACCACCTCGCCCTCTCCATGTTACCCCCATTGTTGCCTTCGGTGTTGACGATGGATGCGATTTGGTCGCCCAACGGTTGGCCTGAAGGACGACCGCTCCCCGAAGAAAGTCGGGAAAGCATGAATCGAATTTTGGATGCATGGCAGGGGCTGACCATGAACGAGGGCGCGGTTGGCGGCTCGATGAAACAAGGCGTCATGGAGGGCATTGAAGACGGCGTGCTCGTTGACGAGGAGTGGCTTGACGGAACATCCTTCGACGAACTCCTGAACGCCCTCGCATCCATGCCGGGCTCCCCCGAGGAGCACCAACTCACGGCTGAAATTCTCAGGTTGGCCGTGACCAAACCCCACGAGGACACCGAGGGTTTGAGAATTGAAGCAAAGGGGACCGCCGAACAACGCGACGGTCGCTGCCTTCGCATCATGTCTGGCGCCACCTGCGGGGATGTTTTGACGGCGTTCTGGGCCACCCATGGCTTGGAGGCGTTGGCCGTCCTCGGCTTGACCGGGTCGGAAGCGGAAACCATCTGGCAGGATCAAAACGACGCACCCAAACCGTTTGGAAAGTTCCTCAAGAGTTTGGACCAAGCACGTGCGCTTGCGAAGCAACGTGCTCGTTTCCCCGATTGCAGCGCGGGCGGTCCAGCTGCCCAGATTCACCGTTTCATTGTGGACGGCCTGACCAAAGGGATGGGGTCCATTGAGCGTGAAGCGACTTCTCGCCACGATGACGTCGACGGCGCGGCGGCTTCGTGGGCTTGGTTGGTTGCCGTGGGGCGCTCCGGGGGCCAAGAGTGGCACTTTGAGTCGAATGCTCGGGACCGCGGAGGCGTATGGGCGGTGCCGACCGGCGTGCTCGTTCGACTCGGGGAGCGCCTGCTCGCTACCGATGAGGCTGACCTTTCCGACCTCCAAACCGAATGGGAAGAGGCGTTTGCAACCTTGTTGGTCACGACGGGTCAGTGATCAAGCAAGAACGAGGTACGCCGCCACGCCCACGAGCGCAAGACCGAAGATTTGGTTGAGGGTTTTTCCGGAAGTCTCCGAGGTGAACACCGAACGAAGGTATGAGCCAAACATGGCCCAAGTAAGGACGGCTGGCCAGCCAAACGAAAGGTTGAGCAGCACCAGCAGCACCTTGGCAAACAAACCGCTGCCGAAGAGATGGCCAAAAGTCGTCATCAACACCAAGAAATGAACCCAGGCTTTTCCGTTCACGATTTGAAGCATGAAGCCGGTTCGAAAGCCAAGTTGATGTTCAACATCTTCTGCCTTGACGGTGGAACTCCGCATCACGGACACCCCGATGTAGGCAATGTAGAGCGCCCCGACCACGCCAAGAACGTTGAAGAACGCTTCATAGCGCTCGATCGTGTTCGTTGCCATGCCGATGAGGACGCCCAAAATGGACCACCCCACGCCCATGCCAAGAATCATCGGGAGGGTGTCCTGCACGCCAAACCTCGAACCGTGCGCTGCGCAAAGGATGTTGTTCGGCCCGGGCGTGAAACACATCGGGACGATGAACACCAAGGCCGCAAGGAGCAGTTCGGTGTCCACCGACCTTCCCCCTTCAGACGGCGGCAAGCGCTTGGGCGATGTCGTCCCAAAGGTCGTCCTTGTCTTCGATTCCGATGCTCAATCGGACAAAGCCCGGGACAACGCCTGCGGCCACCCGAACATCCTCGGGAACGAACATGTGGCTGGAGTTGAACGGACATTCGATCAACGACTCGACGCCACCAAGGCTCGTGGCCTCGTAAATGATGTTCAAATTCCGCATGAACTTGAGCGCCGCATCGTCGCCGCCTTTGACGACGAAAGCCACCATCCCGGACCCCTTCGGCATCGTTCGTTGAGCAACTTCGTAATCGGGATGGCTTTCAAGTTGCGTGTGATAGACGCGGTCCACCATTGGATGAGCGTCCAACCGACGGGCGATTTCGGCGGCATTCTCGCAAATTCGTGGCATGCGGACATCGAGGGTTCGCATGCCCCGCTCCAACAGGTAGCTGGAGTGGGCATCGGGGCTGCCTCCAAAGTGGATTTTCCGCTTGAATATCTCCGCGATCAGGTCCTTGCTGCCGACAACGGCACCGCCAATAAGGTCCGAATGGCCGCCGAGGTACTTCGTGGTTGAATGAATCACCAAATCAACGCCCATGGTGAGCGGTTGACAGCCCCAGGGCGAGGCGAAGGTGTTGTCGATCACGATGAGCAAGTCGTGTCGCTTCGCAACGGCGACCATGGCCTCGATATCGCACACCTTCAGGACGGGGTTGGTCAGGGTTTCGATGTAGAGCATCTTCGTGTTCTCTTGAATGGCCGCTTCGTACGAAGACGGGTCCTGCATGTCGGCCATCGTGGTGTGAACACCAAAGCGGGGCAGTTCGGTTGCGAGCAGGCCGTACGTGCCGCCGTAGACGTCGGCACTCGCCACCACATGGTCTCCCTGTTCAAGAAGAGCGAGCATCGTCGTCGAGATGGCAGCCATGCCCGACGAGAAGGTTTCAGCGTCTTCTCCGCCCTCAAGAGCCGTCAACTTTTGAGCGACGGCGTCGGAGTTGACGGTTGACATCCGAGCATAAAGAAGCGTGTGCTGAGCTCCTGCTGCCCAACCGGCGTAGCGCTCTCCAGTGAGTTTGTAGGTCGAGGATTGGAAGATCGGCGTGTTCACGGCGTCACCGATGTGTTGGGTACCGCTGTGAACGACGTGCGTGCCGAATTTGGTGTCGTCGTTGTTGGTGCCCATCGTTCTCTCCGATAGTCACGAGCCGAACGCGCTCTTTCAACCATTCTCTCCATCGGCGTGGACATTCTTCGCCGATGCCTCGACCGGTGAGGTCACTTCCACCAAGATGTTTCCAGCGAGGAGAATCCCCCCGCCGAACACGATCCACCACGTCCAAGGAACCAATCCAAGGGCGAGGCCAAAGAGCGTGGCCCAAACGGGTTCAAGCGCATAGATAATGGCGGCTTGAACGGGATGCATGTGACGCTGATAGAGGTTCAAGGCGACCAAACAAAAGAAGGAGCCGCCCACGCCAAGAAGCACCAACGGAAGAAGGACGCCTTCCCGAGAAAGAACGGCTTGAGCCATCTCGATCGGTGCAGAGGAGGTCGCAACGGCCAAAACTGCAGAACCGCCGCCGATGATGAGAAACTGGGTGAGCGTGAGCTTCAACGGGTCGTGTTCGAGCGTCCAATGCTGCGTGTAGATGATGTGCAACGCAAAGAAAAAGGCACACACGACCGTGATGACCTCCCCCCAACCCCACGAAAGGTGAGGGGGGCCCTGGATGAAGCCGGCACCAAGGGTCGCCATCAACACGCCCCAATAGAGGGCGCGCCGCGGGGTGTTGTCGGCCATCACCACCGTCAAAACCGCCGTCATCACCACGTAAAGCGAGGTCAAGAAGGCCGAAGTTGCGGGATTGATGTCGTTGAGGGCCACCATTTGCCCCACGAAGCCAACGAGCATCAACGCGCCTAAAACGGCACCTCCTTTCCAAATGACCCGAGACTTCACGCCGCTTCGTGCCGAGGGCAAGAAGGTGACGACGAGGAGGAGCGCAATGAAAAAGCGAAGGCTCACCAAGAACGCCACCACGGGAAATTCGCCGTATTCGGCCAATTCCAATTCCAACGCGTTGAGCGCCTGCTTCATCCAAATGAACGTGGCGCCCCAAATCAGGGTCACGGAGAGAAGGATCACCGCTGCTTTCCGGCGGTTCGGCTCAAAGGGCGCGTCGGATTCCATCCCCTTTCACCGTTCCACGGGAGGCTTCGGCAATCCATGATGCTGGTGGTTGACTTGAAACGGCGAACCATATCCTCAAAGGGTGCCCATGACCCAATCCAAGCATGGGAAGCCCACGAACGGGAGACGATGTCGTATGGAAGCAGCCCATTGATTCGGGACCCGCTCCGGAGGACAAGAGCAGTTTTGACGCCGTTGTCGTCGGTGGAGGCCCGGGTGGGTCAGCGGCCGCTGGCTACCTCGCCATGGAAGGAAAGCGTGTCCTTCTCATCGAAAAAGAGACGTGGCCACGTGACAAAATCTGCGGTGACGCCGTCGGTGGAAAATCGCTCAGCCATGTCAAAGCCTTGGGCGTGAAAGAAACGCTCGAAAGCACACCACACTTCCGTGTCACGGGCATCGTGTTCTCGTCTCCTAAAGGGCACAGCGTACGCGTTGCCCTGCCCGAGGAAGATGTTCAACGGCTTGAGGCTGGGTATTCGCTGCCTCGCCAACAATTTGACCATTTGCTGTTCAACCAAGTTCAACAACTCGTGCGGGATGCGGGAGGATCGGTCATCCAGGGAGGGGACGTTCGCGAAGTGTTGTACGACGATGGCAAAGGCGGCGAAGATCCCGGAAAAGGTTCTGGAAGTGAACGGCACGCCAAGGGTGTTGTCGTTCGAACCGGAGGGAAAAGCGGGGAGGAATTCACCTACTTTGCTCCGAGCGTCGTCGGCGCCGCAGGCTACCGGTGTCCCGTGGCGAAATCCATGCTCGAAGACACCTATGAAGAGCC
>JAUREJ010000037.1 GCA_030827475.1 Candidatus Poseidonia sp. | reverse complement strand
CTCGGTTGGTCCTTACCCGCCTTCTTGGTGCTTCGCAAGGTCCACGTCAAATCAACGGCTGCGTTGCCTTGAGTCGCTGCAAACGAGCGCTCTTTCTTCAGGAGAGCGCCGAGGGTCTCAACGGTTGATCGCTCTCGTCCATCGCGGTGCGGCCGGAATGTCAACCACATTGACATGAACAAAGGTCACACCTTTGACGCCGGCCAAGCGTTTGCGGAGTTCGTTCAAGTCCAGCAAGCAACACGGGCAATGCGGGCGTGCAGGACGGACCGTGAGGTTGACTTCGCCGTCTTCGGCGATGTCCACGCTCTGAACCACGTCAAGTTCGGGGTAGGGGCGCACGTCGTGGGGGTCGTTCCACGTGGCGAGCAGGCGAGCGACGCGCCGCTGGAGGGCCACGTGCCTTCGCTTGCTCATGGACGGCCCTCACGCGTCGTCCTTCACCAAGGCTTCGGCTTCGTCCAAGCGAAGTTCGGCCAACCGCCCTTCCACTTCGCTCAATTCGCTCTGACATCGCTTCAACAGGGCCGTGCCCTCCTCAAACATCGCCAAGGTCTCGTCGAGGTTTTTGCCACCCCGCTCCAGTTGGGCCACCAGGTCTTCCAGTCGTCGTAGGGCTTCATCGTAGGTCTTCTCTTCGGTCATGGGTTTTCCTCCTTCTTGGTCAAGGTGTGAACATCGGCTTGGGCGCTTCCATCGGCGAATTGAAGGTTGATGGTCTGCCCTTGTTCAAGGCTTGCGACGTTGGAAACGACTCGGCCGGTGCCGTCCTGCACCATGCTGTAGCCGCGCTCGAGCACGCGTTTGGGGTGGGCTGCGTTGAGGGTCGCTTCCAAACGTGCCAGACGTTGGTGTTGACCCGCCACGTGCGCCTCCATGCTTCGGTTGAGGCGGTGGTTGAGTTGGCCAAGCCGCTCTTTGGCGGCGAACATCCCTTTGGAGGGGGCGTGTCGCAACCGGTTCGAGAGCAAGGAGAGGAGCTGACGCCATTCGTTCACGCGTCGTTGCAAGGCGGCCTCCAAGCGTCCGTCCAAGTCGTCAAACCACTGGAGCACCTCGCTTTGGATGGGAACAAGGCGTTCAATGGCGTTGGACGGGGTGGAGGCGCGAACGTCGGCCACCAAATCGGAAACGAGGTGGTCCTGTTCGTGGCCAACGGCGGAGATGGTGGGGACGGGGCTGGCCATGATGGCTCGGGCGACCGGTTCGAGATTGAACGCCCACAGGTCTTCAGGAGACCCGCCACCGCGCCCGACGATCACCACGTCCACGGGAGGAAGGCCCAAGCGCTCGGCGACGTCCGAGCGAGCCAGTTCTCGCGTCACGGCCAGCCCCCGAACGATTTCACGAGCGGCGTGTTCACCCTGAACGAGCACCTCGATGACCGTGGTGCGAAGACCCGGCCAACGGTCCGCCATCAAGCGTTTCATGTCGGAGAGTGCTGCAGATTCCGCACCCGTGACGATGGCGACGTGCTTGGGCAAGACCGGCAGCGGTCGCGAAGGGAGGTCGAGTGCCCCTTCGGCTCGCAACGTTTCGACGAGCAACCGCTTGGCCTCTTCCATAGCACCGAGGGTTTGAACGGGTTGAATCCGGGCGACGACGAGTTGCAAACGCCCCCGCTTTGGCCAAAGATCCACGCTGCCGATGATGATGACCTCGCTGCCGACCTGAATGCGGGGGTCCACGGTCAAGCGAGCGTTGCGCCAGATGACGCAATCCATCTGACCGTCATCGTCGCGCAACGTGAAGTAGACGTTGCCGTTGTGAACGCTCCATGCGGAGACCTCGCCCTGCAGGGCTTGATGCTGGAAGAGCGGGTCGTTCTTGACGGTCTGTTGGACCAAGCGAGCGAATTGACCGATGGGCAGCGGGCCCGTCGTCGTTTCATGACCCGCTGACATGGGTCTTCAACGGCCGTCAAGGGTTCTTGAAGCATCGCCTGCGTTGCCTTGCCCCGTCCGTTTTCAGACCGGCACCGGTGAAGGAAGCGGTAGGGCGGGAGAGAGCGAACCGTCAAGGCTGGGGAGGATTGAACCATCCTTTGCGCCAGAAGTACGCCAGCATGATGGCCGCAAAAGCGCCCATCACGCCCACGATGCCCCAAAACCCACCGAAAGCATCTGCCGGCAAGTCAACGTTGTTCATGCCGAACAAGCCGGCGATGAGCGTCAACGGCAGCATGATGGCACCCACCATCGTTAGCGTGGTCATCACTTCGGTGAGTTTTGCATTCGACTCGGAGAGTTGCATGCTGATGTTGCTCAAGTACGCATCTCGGGTCGAAGCCGCCCCAGCAGAATAGTTTGACACCCGCTTGACCAGAGCGGTCGTCAATTGATGCAGGTCGGTGAAGTAACCCATGACGTTGGTGTCCACCAAACGGACACCGGGTTGCAAGCAGCGTATCGTGATGGAATTGAGCGATTCAATGGATTTGTTGGCTTCTCGCAAATCGCCCTTCAGGCCGTGTAGCCGTTCAAGCAGGTTGTCGTAGGTGTTGCTGGGGTCAAAGACTTGGAATTCCAAATCATCGAGGTTGCCGGAGAAGCGGCTCAAGACCGGGGTCCAATCGTCAGCGATGGCATCCAGCAATTCGTAAAGCAAGTAATCCACGCCCAATGCGACGTCGTCGGGATCGCTGTTGATGAGCCGTCGGCGAAAGGTGGCAAGGGCGGGAATGTTTCCTCGCCGTACGGTGACGATCAGGTTGGTTTTGACGACCACGAAGACGAACTCCGTATCGAGCCGGGCCGCATTGTTTCGGGCCCGAACGGCAAAAAAAGCGTGGTCCTCAAACCTCAAACAAGCCGTGGTAGCGTCGCCGAAGACGTCCTCGACGATCAACTCGTCCACGGCCATGGTTTCGGCAAGGAAAGTTTTGACCTCTTCGTTGATCTCCTTGATGTCCAACCAAACCAAGCCTTGGTCTTCGACGTGGTGCAGCACCTCGCCAAGTGCCGTTGTTGAGGTGTCAAGGCGACCGTTCGCTGTGCTGTGCAGGGCGAACTCGGCCATGCCTCGGTGTTGGCGTTCTTCTTCTAATGCTTTCACTCGTTGGTCCCGTCATCGGTGGGTGAGGGTTTTCGCTTTTTTCGCATCAAGCGTTCATGCGCTTGCCGGGCTTCAACCTCCCGCAATTTGTGTTGGATTTTCCGCTTGAGAAAGGTGACGATGATGATGACGGCGAGGATATCCACCGCCAAGATGAGCCAGTCGGAGAGCGTCCAGTCCACCATCGAGTCAGCACCTCAAATGGGGGGGCGGATGTCGATATCAACATCGCCTCGCGGTTTGCCGATGCACCCCAAACGGGCCCCTTCCTCAACGAGGAAGTCGTCCAATCCGGGGGGCAGTTCTTCGGGCAACGGGACTTCGCCGAGAATCAAACTCACCATGCATGTGCCGCACGTGCCGGAGGTGCAGTTGGTGGGCAGGGAGATGCCGCAGGCTTCAGCGTGCTCAACGATGGTTTCGCCCGGGTTCACGGCGCATTGGCCGAGCAACACATGACCTTTCAGGAAACGAATGACGGGCGTGGGCGGCGCGGACTGGGGCGGTTTTTCATCGAGGGAGAGGCCGGCCGGACTTGCGGACATGGCCAGCCCTCATCGTCCCTTTTCTCGGGTCCAACGTCCGGTTTGCTTGTTGAAGAAGAGGCCGGCCTTCTTCATCCACTTGTTGAACTTGGTCGCTCCGGCGCCGGTGAGGAGGATGAAATCCTCACGGTCTTCCTGTGCCTGGATGTAGTCCTTGGCGGCGAGGGTTTGGTCGATCCAATCGTTGATGTCCATGAGGCCACCAGCCACCACGCTTTCCTCCACCGCTCGGGTCATCTCATCGGCGTTGGCACCGGTCTCTTCGAGATCCCGGCGAATCAGGTCGCTGACCGAGGAGAAATCCATTGAAGCGGGCTTCGGGGGCACCGGGTTTCGCGGCGGCTTGTCGGGGTCGATGGTGATGCGGTTTTCATCGAGGATGGCTTCCACCCCTTCGGTCAGGTCGGGCATCCAGCTCGTTTCGCATTCCCAGCAAATGAACGCCCAATCGTCAGGTCGGTCGGGGTCGCGGGATTGGCGTGGGTCGAGTTCGTCCTTGCATTCGGGGCAGGCGTGGAAAATCAGGCTCGGGACGTGTTGGCGACGGAAATCCACGATGTCCTGTGGCGTCCCTTCCAGTTCCAGCATTTCGTGGTCGCGTGCGGCCTCAAGACCACGGGTTTCCAACTGGTCTCGAATCTTGACCTTCTGGTCGTCCTTTGATTCGTCGTAGAGGCTGTTCTCCAACTTGACGATGAGTTCTACGGTTTTGCCCAAACGGTTCATGATGAGTTTCTGGGCACGAAACGCCTCGACCTTGGCGATTTTCAACCGCTCCTTTTGCTCGGCGAGTTCGGTCAGAACATCCTTCTGCTTGCGCTGGAATTTCATCTCCTCGATACGGGACTCCTGCTTGCGTTCTGGGGCAAGAACCTTCGAAAGAAAACGTTCCTTTCCGTGGGATTGCGGTCCAGCAGTGATGATTTCGATAACACCTTGAGCGATTTCTTCTTTCAACCCGTAATTCTCAACGAGCATGCCCTTGTCGAGTTTCTTCAAGTCACCGATTTTCAAACCGGCGTCAGCGAGTTGGTTGGCCGTGGTATCGTCAATACCTCGGCGAAGCAGTGCAAGATAGGTGTCCTTCTTTGCCATCCCATTCCCCCCGACAGGTTGAGGCGAGCAGACACTCCTAAGAAAAGTCTCTCCCCAAGGCGTTCAACCGCTCAACCCCTTTTCAAGGTTCAAGCCTCTTCCTCGCAGGATGCAAAGTCAACGCCCAATTCGGCCCACTCCTCCAATTCAAAGGTCTCGGGACGGCGGTCCATGCGTGGGTCGTTTTGCATCGCCGCATAGGCCCGGTCCCAGCGGGATGCATGCCAGCCCGGTACCCTTGCGATACGACGAGGGGCTTTTCGCAACGTCCGTTTGACCTTCTTTCGTCGTTGGGAAAAGGCCGTTTGAATCATCATCACCAACAAGCGTCGGTCACAGGGCCAGTCCTCGTCGTGCGGGGTCATGCGCAACAAGCGAGAATGCACCTTTGGCATCGGTGAGAAAGCATGGGGGGGTACGCGCTCGCCCATGTCAACATCAAAATCCAGTCCCACGACCATGCCCAGTGAGCCCACATCGCTTTCGTATTCCATCACGACCCGCTCGGCGAACTCTTCCTGAACCAGCAGGACGATTTCGCTCAACGGCGTTGTCTTCGGGTGGCGGTGGTGGCGGGTGAGCGCTTCGATGAGCGGCGAGGAGATTTGGTAGGGAATGTTGGCGACGATTTTCGTGATGTCCCGAGGCCAAGCCACCGTGAGCGCATCCCCTTCGATGAGGGTGAGGCGGCCGTCGGCCAAGGCCTCGGCAAACACGTGGCGAAGGTGACCGCATGTTCCCGAGTCCAATTCGATGGCCGTCACGGCACAACCCGTGGCGAGCAGGGCTTCGGTCAAGACGCCGGGGCCCGGCCCAACCTCAAGCACGTGGTCTTCGACGTCAACTTCAGCCCAAGCAACGGTTCGCTCAAGAACGTCGTCGTGCACCAAATAGTGCTGGCCAAGGCTCTTCTTCGTCGGTTGCAAGGCTCGCAGGGCGTCCACCAGTTGGCGAGCGCCTCTCATGCGGTCACCGGCAAGAGAAGTTCGATAAGGCGGGGTTGCAAAGCCGGGTCGTTGATCTCTTCAACAAAACGCTGGGCCAACAATTCGGCGCCTTTGATTTTTGCAAGGCTGTTGAGTTCGTCCATTGAGGCGAAGACGCCCACTCCCTCCCGAGCCTTGACCATGTTTCGAGCCTTGACGGGCCCGACATCGGGGAGCAATTCGTAGGAGTGCTGCTTGAGCGATATGGGTCCGGCCTTGTTGTAGAACTTGTCAACGAAGTATTGGCCGTGTTCGGTCACGAACAGTTCAACGGCCACGGGAAGGTCTTTTTGCGCCATGTTTGACATTTTGTCAAAGTGCGCCATGCCCAGAATTGCCGTGACTTCCTCCCGGCGCTTGGCGTCGGTGCCGATGTACAAGCGGTGGTTCAACGGCAGCACATCGCTGCCCTTGACTTTGAGTCGACAGCACTTCATGCCCTTTTCTGTCAGGGCAGTCACAGTGCCTGTTGTGATGTCGTGCTCAAACACACGCGCCCAGTCTTCGCCTTTGAGTTGTTCAGGCCGCTCTCGGCGAGGTTGGTCGCGTCGTCCGCCTTGCTGGCGTCCACGGCCGCCTTGCTGACGCCCTTGACTGGCTTGTTGCCGTCCACGGCCGCCGCCTTGTTGGCGCCCACCCCCGCCTTGTGGAGGGACGCTGGAGCGCTCGCGGTTTTGACGGGGTTGGTTCGGGTCGGGTTTGGGCTTGGGCTTGGGGACCTCAGTTCGGCCCATCGGCGGGGGATTCATTCGGAACTTGGACGGGTCAACCGTCTCTTTCTTTCGAGGCCCGCTGGGGGCTTTGATGGAGCGTCTTCGCCGTTCAGTCATCGGTCATCACCGTTCTGGGATGCGGGAGCGCATCAAATGACCTGGCGCACGACATCGAGAACAGCGTCAATTTCGCTGTCTTCGATCTTGATGCGCTTTGAGCCAAACACCGCGCGGACATCTTCGGGGGCGGCCGGCATGAGTTCTGCCAGCTTTGCAGCCAAGTCGGGGTGCTTCGCACAGGTTTCGACCTCGAGAAGTTTGGAACGGAGTTCTTCGAACACTTCGGGCAGGGTGGAGATGCCGTTGCGAGCTTCGCTGGCAGCCCACTCAGCGTGTTGGAGGGCCCACTTTTGCTCGTACTTCAACGCCCCACGGCGCTCTTGAGCGTCGTAAAGCATCTCTCGAACGGTGGCAAAATCCAGGAATCTTTCTTCTTCGGTCATGGTGCATCCCTCATTCAAGTGGGCGGAGGTGCTCGGGGCGAGCGATCACGGTCTTCTGCATGTTACCGTCTTTAACGGCTACAATCCATGCAACGCCTTGGCGGCTCTGAATGAAGCCCGTACGTCCGTGGAAGCGGCGGTGCGGCATGCCGGCTTGTTGGCCGCCGTCAAGGACGATGGCGACGCGGTCGCCTTCCTCGTATTCGTGCATCACACGGCGGATGTTCAAGCGGCTTCGCTCGTTCTTCCGCCGTCGCAAGATGCTTCGGGTGCCGACTCGCTGTCCCTTTGAGCGCTTCATTTTATTCGCCTCCATCGCTCCCAATCAGCGCAAGCGCCTCTTCGGAGCAAGTTGCCGACTTACCCTCCCCATATAAGCACCGCGACGAGCGACGCCTGCGCCTTCGCAAGGCTCAATCGGCGTGGATGTCGCCCACGTCCAACCAGAGCACGTTGCACTTCGCTTTGATGAGCGCCGCCACGCAGGGCTGGGTGCGTCCGCTGTCGCCGTGAACGGTTTCTTTGACGTAGGTGCCCGATTCACAACGTAAGGTGAATTCGATCTCTCGTTGTCCTTGCTCGTTGACTTCGATGAAGGGCGTGTGAGCCTCGAAGACGGTACGCTTCCGAATCAAGTCCGAGCGCCGATGAGCCACGCGCTCCGGTGTGCGTTGAGCGAGTTTGA
Organism: Candidatus Poseidonia sp.; assembly: GCA_030827475.1. GTDB lineage: Archaea > Thermoplasmatota > Poseidoniia > Poseidoniales > Poseidoniaceae > Poseidonia. The sequence goes on along the minus strand of JAUREJ010000037.1, from coordinate 6,810 downwards.
GGCCGTTGAGTCCCTCGATGACCTTCAGGATGGTGGCGTCATCAGGCAGTTCAAATTCGGCGGGTGCAGGAGGCAGAGCGGCCAAAATACGGGCCACCAAGTCCTCCTTTTTCCCGGTCTTCGCCAAGCCGTGTTGTTCGGCCAAGGCGACCAATTCGGGTTTCTTCATGGCCTTGAGTTCCGCCTCGCTCGGTCCGGTTGCGGGCACATCGATGGGAGCGTCGAGCGGCTTGGTTCGGTCGGCATCTTTGTCACCGCGTCGTTGCCGACGGCGCTTTTTGCTGCGCTGTTGAACGTCTTCTTTGGTCATGTCCACCGGTGCGGTGAGCACGGCGTATTCGGCTTCGTTCATCGGCTCGACGGTGAACCGAATCGTGTAGGATTTTTCCGCGGGTGTGTCCTTGACCCGCACCACTTCGCTGCGGGTCGAGGCGCGAATGGACGACACCTCCACCGACCCTTGAGCGGCTTGATTGATGATCTCGGCAAGTTTCTCAGCGTTGAAGGCCCGCTTCTTCGGCTCTTTGATCTCCAGGACGAAGGGACGACCTCGTCCCAAACAACGCACGTCGATGTCCTCTCGACCCATGCCGTGGAAGGCGTGTTCTGTGCCCTCAAAGACCTCGAGCATCGGGTTACCCACGAGGTCTTGGACGCTGCGTTTGTACTGTAACCCCGTCTCGTCGCATCGCTCGCACCCTCGCCCTTTGCAGGCCCGGCAAGGCCAACGGGTTTGGGGGATGCCCCGTTCCAGCTTTCGGTAGCGACCGTAGACATACACGGCTCGGATGTCAAGTTCAACCGTCAAGGTGAGCACGTCGATGAGCGCCAAAATGTCGGGCTTGTCGTTGACCAACGCCACGCCTTCCAAGCGGTCGTTGAGGCGAGCGCCAATCTGCTCGACCAAGGAGGATTTCAACGGTTCTGAACCCCCGGCGCCCAACCGCTTTCGCAAGTCTTCTTCGGTTTCCATCTGGTCTTTTGGAAAGCGTGCCCCGAGTTGCAAACGGCTGAGGTCGTAGGGTTCAATCGCCTCGTGGATCAGGTCAGCGAGCAGGTCCACTTCTTCAAACAGGTTTTCACAAAACGGGCATAACGGGGCCTCTTCACGAGCCTTCTCCAAGTGCGGGTCTTGGTCCACCACCGAGGAGCGAACGCCGAGGCCCGCCTCCTCGAGGCTTTGACCGTACATGCGCTTGCCGCCGACACGGCCCAAGCAAGCATCGCAGGTTCCCTGACGGACGAGGTACTTGTGGCCGGCTGCGGAGGGTGCGCGAGGGATTTCCTCCACGTGGGTGCCCAACTGCATGGCGACTTCCAATGCGTGTTCTTGGTCTTCTTCAACGGGTGCAACATCGTCCCAAAGCGAATAATCGGTCTCTCCGAACCCGGTGTTGGCGTACTTCATCCAGTCGTCATCATCGCCGTCGATGTCCTCGGCCGTATCGGGTTCGTTCCCTGTCATTTTGCCACCACCTTCCCGGGGCCAACCCCAAAGACGGCATGTGGAGCGCAGACTCAACCCTTCATGAAGTCACCGCACCTTCAGCATTCACTTCGGGTCGGGAAAGGCCAACACGCCGGCGAACACACCGAGCACGCCCCAGAACGGACATCCACACGCCCATGCCAGCGCTGGTGTCGGTCTCAGTTCCTCACGCCTCTTCATCAACGGAGGCCTTGGTGTGGACGGTGGTGGGGGTGGTGGGAGTGAGGGCAGGCATCGGGTCGTTGGGTTTGGCGATGAGGCCGAGAGCAGCGGTGGTCAACACAAGGCTGGCGAGCAGCGAGAGGGCGATCATTGCCGCCGAGAAGAGGCCAAAGTTCGCAAACAGCCCCATCGGTGAGAGCGCGATGACGAGGAAGCCTGCGATGTCGGAGGTGGCCGAACCGAGCAGGGCCAGACCGCACGCACCGCCCACGGCGGCGAGTGCATCGGCATGGGATTCGCCGTTTTCTCTCCCTTCCCGATAGCGTTCCGTCACGTGGATGCAGTAATCAATGCCCACGCCCAACGAGATGGTGGCGATGGTAACGGTGACGATGTTGAGCGATGAGCCGGCGACGAACATCAGGCCGTAGAGCCAGATGACGACGAGTAAAATCGGAACGAAGGTCACAACCGCTTGCTTGGGCGATCGGAACCCGATGGAAAGCGACGCCAAAACAAACACCGAGCCGAGAACGAGCGAGGATTGCATCTCGTCTTGCATCGAGGTGGAAGCCGTAAACCGGGTGATGGGTCGACCCGTCAACATGACCCATGTCAGCGGCTTGTCTTCCGTTTCCTCACCGGGAGCCTCGTAGGTTCCGCTGGAGAGGTTCGTGAAGACCTCCAAGTCCCGCCAAACTTCCGCGACGCCGCCCTGCATGCCGGGGAAGTCTTCGGGTTGGGTCATGCCGAAGCGAATTTGCATCATGGTGTAGGCAGCATCGTCGCCGTTGATGTCGAGCCAGGGTTGGTTCGGGTTGAGTTCAACCACGGGCAAGATGTAGAGTTGAACGATGCTGGCGGGAATGTCGGGGATCGGCCCGACGCCGGGTACGCCGTACAGCGAAAGGAAGCCGTAAAAGAAAGCCAAACATTCTCGGTCCGTGGTGTCGACGAGGGGTCCGTTTCCAGCAAGTGAACAATTCATGCCGAAACCGTCCGTTTCCGGCTCCCATCCCGCGGCTTCGAAGGGCGCGCTGTCCAGAACGAGGCTGCCTTGTGCGGCGAACACCATCTCGTCGAGGGCGAGGATATCGATGGTCCCGTCCGGTTGCCGCGTGATCTTGTCGGGCACACCCTCGGGTAACGCGTCCATGTCTTGGCGGAACGTGTCGATGGCGGCGAACACACGCGGGTCCAGCACGTCGCCCAAAATCAACAGGTTTGCAGGTTCGCCTTCGTCGGCAAAGCGTTTGGACAATTCATCCACGCCGATGGCGAAATCCGAACGTTCGTCGAGGAAATCCTCCACGGCAAAATCTCCCTCAAGTTGGGCCATGCCGTACGCCGCAGGGACCGTCAAGAGTAGCGCAATCGCAGCGATGAGCAGGGCATTGCGACGTTGACCGGAACCGTGCGTGACCTTCCGTAACCATTCGGGATTCACCAGGGACTTGACCTCCTTTTGTTGGCGCTTGGCGGCGCGCGCCTCCAACCACTCGTCCACGCTCACGCGAACCAAAGGTGCCCAAATCCCGGTCAGGATGAAGGCAGCAAGAATACCGAGCGCCGCTTCAATGCCAAAGGAACGCAACGCAGCAATATCGCTGAAGAGGTTGGCGGCAAAGGCGGCGATGGTCGTCAGCGAAGTGAGCGTGATGGCTCGTCCGACCTTGGAGAGCGTGATGCCCCCCGCTTCCTCAGATGTTTTGCCGTTGGCCCGTTCTTCCTTGTACCGGTGGAGGGCATGCAACGAGTCGTCAATGCCGAGGGCGAGCACCAAAATCGGCAGCAAGTTGGAGAATTGGGAACGGGCGATGAGGCTGAGGCCGAACCATCCTGTGATGTTGGCAAAGTGGCCGATGAGGCCTTGCATCCACAGCAATGCTGCACCCAAAGCGACCATCGTGATGGCGACATCGGTCCACCGGCGCAGACTAACAAAGAGCAGGGCAACGATGGCGAGACCCATCAGGACGATGAGGCCGGCGCTGGATTGGAGTTCACGGTTGACTTCCACGTTCACGCCTTGACCGAGCAGCAACGTCACGGTGGTCCGGTCATGGGAGCGCAGATGGCCTTCGAGGTCCATGTAGGTCCATTCGGTTGCGCAGCCTGCACCCTCGGCTTGCAGTTCAAGACAGGATTCTTCGGTGTACCGGGGGGGATGGAGGACGAGTTGACCGTCGGCCAATCGGTAACCGCCGACTCGGAACCCTTCGTCGGTGAACTGGACGCTCTTCTCCTGATGCGCGTCCTTCCACACCACTTCCCACCCCATGTTGGCGAGTTGGGTGCTGTCGAGTTGAACCAACAACCATGTCGTGGAGGCCGTCCAACGTCCGTTCCCCCAAAGGGCGCCCTCCCACGTTCCGTCGGATTGCAGTTGCCCGTAAATTGGACCTTCTTGGTGGGCGTTGAAGTCGGCCTTGAACCCGCGGTCAAGCGACAACCAGCGCAGGAAATTGTTGTCCGACGCCTTGGCCATTCGGGCAGCGGCCATGTCGATGTGGGCTTGGGTGACGTTGGCGTCGTCAAAGGTCAGGCAGGCGAGAGGGAAGCAATTCGACCAGTTCGTTGGCGGTTCGGTCACCACGCCGAGAGGGGTCAGTCCTGGCTGGGTGAGGATGGAGGTGTTGTTCATGAAGCCGCGAAAGTGGTCGGAAAGGGAGATGGCGCCGTTGGACCGGTGGCCGGTGACGTCGTTGACCAGCGGCTTGAGGGCGGGCCCAAGGGGGTGCTCGAGAACGAGGTTGAGTTTGGTGTCGAGCTCCCGCAACACGGTGAGGTTCAGAATGCCGCCCGTGGGAGCATCAATCCCGCTCCACGCCTCGCCGGCCGGCAGCATCTCCGACGGTTGAACGAGGGATGCATAATCCGGCGAACCGTCGGCCATTCGGGGGACGGGCTCCCAATCCTCCACGCTGGGGACATGGACAGGGTCCCGTACGGAGACCAAGAAACCGAGGATGATTTCTGAATTCGGAAATTCTTCGTTGATCATGGTCTGTGCGGTGAGTTCGGGCGATTCCATCTCGTAGGACTCCATGTCGATGGGTTGCAGAGCCGTCATGGCTCCGGGAATCATCAACAGCGTGAGCAGAAACACCGCCATGTGAGCACCCCTTTTCCGGGGCAGGAGCCATGCTGCGAGTTGGTCGTAGCGACGGCTCATGTTGTTAGCCCTTCGAGTTACCTTTTGAAGGAATGTTTTCCTTGTCTTTTCTTTCCTCGCCCCCCTCCCGTTCGGCACCAACCCCCGGCCGCGTCAAGCGCGACGAGTGGGCCAAGCAGGCCAAGAAGTTGCTCAGGGACAAGAAGTGAGCCGCAGGCTTAATTCTCGTTGCTGGTAGCGCCGATGAGGTGCTTGAGGCCGTGTCGTCATCGACCTCAGGTTTGGCTACGGTTTCCCCGCGTGGCCGCACGATAGACTTCAAGAGGGGCAAGCAAGTCGGCGAGACATGGATAATTTGGACAAAGGTGACATCTACACCGTTCGCAATATGGGACTTGCCGAAAGCGGTGCATTGCTGGTTGATTGGGCCCGTGCCCGCATGCCCGTCCTGGCCAAGTTGAAAGAAGAAGCCGAACGCACCAAACCGCTGGCAGGGATGCGCGTCGCCGGTTGTCTCCACGTCACCAAGGAAACGGCAGTGCTCATCGAGGCCATCCGTGCCGCCGGCGCCGATATCTCTTGGTCGGGTTGCAACCCGCTCTCCACCCAAGACGAAGTCGCCGCTTGGCTTGCCAGCGAAGGCTATTCCATTCACGCTTGGCACGGTCAGACGACCGAGGACTTCTACTGGTGCATTGACAAAACGCTCGAGTTCAAACCGACCTTGACCCTTGATGATGGCGCTGACCTCATCGTTCGTGTTCACGGCGAAAAATCCGAGTACGCCGAGGGCGTGATTGGCGGCACCGAAGAAACCACAACCGGTGTTCACCGATTGCGAGCCATGGCTGCCGCGGGCGACCTTCGCTACCCCGTCATTGCCGTCAACGACGCCATCACCAAGTGGGACTTCGACAACGTCTACGGCACCGGTCAATCCACCTTGGACGGCATTTTGCGAGCCACGAGCGTGCTGCTCGCTGGCAAGACCTTCGTCGTGGCCGGCTTCGGCCATTGCGGCAGCGGCGTGGCCATGCGAGCCCGCGGCATGGGAGCTAACGTCATCATCACCGAAGTGGACCCGCTCCCCGCTCTGCGAGCCGTCATGGAAGGTTACCGCGTAATGCCCATGGACGAGGCCGCCAAGCTCGGCGACATCTTCTGCACCGCCACCGGGATGGAGGACGTCATCGTCGGCCGTCACTTTGAGAGCATGAAGGACGGCGCCATCGTCTGCAACACCGGCCACTACGATTGTGAAATCAAAATCACCGACCTTGAGGCTCAAGCCACTTCGGTGCGCACCATCCGTCAGGACAACGAGGAATTCCTCATGCCCGACGGCCGTCGCATTTTCTTGCTCGCTCGTGGCCGTCTGGTCAACCTCGCCGCTGCTGAAGGTCACCCCTCGGAAGTGATGGACATGTCCTTCGCCAACCAGTTCCTCTCGCTGTGCCGCTTGGCCAAGGACGGCGCTTCGATGGGCAAGGCTGTTTACGACATCACGACCGAACAGGACCAAGACTTGGCCACGACCAAGCTCGAGACGCTCGGCTTCGGCATCGACACCTTGACCGATGCTCAACTGGCTTACTTGGACGACTACACCGTCGGTACGTGAAGCCCCTCACCTCGCCACGACGGCACTTCGCTTTCACCTCCACGGACAGAGCCCACGTCGCGTTCCCGTCGAGGCATGCACCTTCGGTGATGAAAGCGTGACAGAGGTCACGACAAGTCTTGAATAGAGGCGGGCAGAGGCTCCAAACATGGCGCAAGAATGGTTGTTTACTTCGGAATCGGTGGCTGCTGGGCACCCCGACAAGTTGTGCGATGCCATTTCCGACGCCATCGTCGACGCTTGCCTCGCCCTCGACCCGAAGGCCAAGGTGGCGGTTGAAACCCTCGTGAAAGGCCGAGAAGACCGCTCCCACATCGTCTTGGCCGGTGAGGTCAAGCTCGCTGCCGGACTTGACGCCCCAGACTACATCAGCATCGCCCGCAAAACCGCTGCTGCCATTGGCTACACCTCCCATGGTATCGG
>JAUREJ010000036.1 GCA_030827475.1 Candidatus Poseidonia sp. | reverse complement strand
ATCAGCGAAGGGGGCAACGTTTGCTCCAGCGCAACGGTGTTTTCATGCGACGATGTTTTGGGCAACGCCGCCTACAACACCGACCCCGTCTTTGGTCTCTCGTGGGGCTTGATTGGGATGGCCGCCTTCGGTGCCGTGATGTTCATCACCAATTCTGTCGGGAAAGAGCCAGATTCACTCTGGGCTGAGCGTTACCTCAAGTACGGCATGTACATGACTGGAGCCGGCCTTGCTGTCATCGCCCTCTTGGTTTCGTACGAGGTTCAGATGGGAAAAATCTGTCAATTCTGCACCATGGCCCATATTTCGAATGTCGTTGCTTTGTTCGGTTTTTGGAAAGCAGGGCAAATGCATGACCGCGGTGAGTGGAACGACAACACTGAAGTAGTCCGGAAAGAGGATGACGAAAACAAGGAGTGAGCGGGATGAACAAGGAAACGCTGTTCTGGTTGGTTGTCACGGTTGGCGCTGTAGTGGCCCTCGGTTTTTTACTCGGGGAAAGCGACGGGGAACCCTTGTACAATTCAGCAGATGAACGGCATGCGATTGCCGACGACTGTATCGGTTCCCACACAGGAATTGACCGACACGACCATGCTGAACTCCGCATTTCCGTCCTCGGTTCCTTTATTGAGATTCCAGGTGATGTCGGATTGAATGACGGAGATTGCACCATGCGTCCCCTTCACACGCACAGCGAGGATGGCCGTATTCACGCTGAGTATCGCGATAAAACGACCGATCTCCCCCTGGAAGCCTTCTTCGACACTTGGGGGATGCACATGGACGAGACGGGTTTTGATGACTACCGCGTGGATGACCAACACGAATTCGTGATGTTTGTAACTGAAAGCGGTGGCCAACGGACTCAAGTATTCGATTTCGGTGAACACGTCATTGAAAACGGACAGTTGATTGAACTCGTTTATCGAGAAATCGCTTGATCAGGGCGTAAAGTGGCCAGCAAACAGCGCTGCATCTGGTTCCTTTTCGATGACTTCCATCCGAAGCACTGTCACCTCAATTTCCGCAGCATCCTGATAGGTCGTTCTCAATTCCCGCATGAGTTTCCGTTGGACGGCTTCCATGTCGCTTCCCATCAACACCGAAAGGTGGTGGGTTGTGTTTGAACCAACTTTCGCGGTGTATTCAACCACCCATTCCTTTGCTGGTGCGGTGTCTTCCCAAGCGATGTCCTCCCATGTGTTTGTCATGATATTCCATTGGCTTGGCCGTTTATCAAGCCTTTGTCTTCCCGTGAGGCATTCTTCCGGAAAGCGGGGATAATTGCCTTTATCCTATCGCTCATGTGAAATGTTAGGAGGGAAAAGTTACTTTTTCGGAAGGACGGTCGCTAGGGCGAGCACGATAACCGCACCGATCAGCATCGTGGAAAGGCTGGCTTGTTCGCTGACGACGGCACGGTCTCTGTACGCGAGTTCAACCACACCCAACGATTCTGTGCTGGAACCGTTCTCCAATGCTGAGGTGGTGTATTCGTGAATGAGGACGATGCTCCAGCTTTCGGTTTGAGGAAAGGTCACGGAGAAATCGTCCACGCATCCCGTCTTCAGCGAGGCGTTGATTGGGCCGTGAAGTTCAGTGATGATGTTTGAGTTGAGGTCGCATGACGCAGCACCGATGACGACCCGGTCCCGGGTTGGCTCTCCTGGATTTGCAAAGCCTTCGGGCATGCTCTTGCCGTGCTCGAGCACCAAGAAGGTCAGTTGAGTGTTGTTCTGAACAACGGGCGATGCATGGGCGACCTCAACGCGAAGATCGTCGTTTATTTGGACAACTTGGAACTCCAGTTCCGAGACGGATTGTCGTTGCACTTCAGCGTCAAGGATGTCCCGCTGCACGTCCCGCCATGCATCGTAACCGACGCGAAGCGGGCCGTCCTCAACGACGAAGGTCGGCGTTGAGCCGAGCGTATCACCGTACGTGAGCTTCAACCGTTCGATTCGATGCTGTGCAGCAGGCGGTTGGAAGGCATCTTCGCCGTCGGTGGGGTGAAGGGCCACCAAAGCAATTCGGGAACCGTGGCTGTCGGCGACTCGGACAAGTTCGGGGTCAATTTCGGCACAGGAGGGGCACCACGTCGCCGTCAATTCCTGAACGAGAACGGTTCGACCTCCCACATCGCTCGTTACGGGTTCGTCAAGTGATGTGTTGGTGTTCACGACAACCCCTTGGCCGGGGATGCAAACCACGAGCGTCACGAAAACAGCCAATCCAACCATGCGTCTCCTTTGAGGCGCTGAGCCCTGGTCCGTAGACACGTTACGGCGACATCGCTCGCCCACTTGATTGCTTGCTTTCACCGCCGTTGAGGAAAAGGATTGATGAGGGCGTGGTCCGCAGGCCAATTTGAGGACCTCGTTATGGCTGACCACTGGGTAGAGAATCACAAACGTGATTCTTGGCGCCGTCAAGCCAAGGCAAGCGGTTATCGTGCACGTTCGGCTTTCAAATTGAAGCAAATTCAGGAACGGTTCAATCTCGTCCGCTCAGGTGACTTCGTGTTGGACGTTGGCTGCCACCCTGGCGGGTGGGCTCAAGTTGCCGTTGAGTTGGTTGGTGAGAAGGGTCGCGTGGTGGGCGTTGACTTGTTGTCCTGTGCCCCGGTTGAAGGTGCGGTGCTGCTGACGGGGGACATCACCGACCCCATGACTCAAGAGCGAATCCTTGCCGAGTTGGATGGTGAGTTGCTGAACGTCATCGTTTCTGATATCTCCCCCGACATTACGGGGAAATGGGACATGGACCAGTCGGTGGCGTTGACGCTGGTTGCCGATGTCATGGATTTTTCACTCCCGCTGCTTCGAAAAGGCGGGGGCTTCACCACCAAATTGTTCCAAGGGGTCGGTGTAGAGGAGTTGATCAGCGCTGTGCAGCCTCACTTCTCGAGCGTTCGCCGATTTTCTCCCGACGCATCGAGAAATTCATCCTCAGAAGTGTACTTGATTTGCAAGCACCACACGCCATGGAAATCACCGAAAGCGAGTATCCGTCGTCGTTTTGAATCTGAACTCGACATCCTCCTTGGAGGGGGTGAAATTGCAGAAGACCCCGATCCTACCGCTTCATCGTTCAAAATTCGCAGAAGGAAAACAAAGGACGACCTTGAAGAGGATTGAGGTCAAGTTGGAGGGTCATGGAACCCAAACACGGCCTTTCTTGGCCCACGCCTGCCAACCGCATTGCAAACCTGAAACCGAATGCACCGGTCAAGGACCTCGAACTTGTGGTGCTTCGCGTTTATCCAAAGCGCCTTATCGTATCCCCACGGTACACCGGTTATGTCGCCGCTGCATGCGGCCGTGACGAAACAGGTTTGGTCGGCCTCGTGCTGTGGGGCGATCAGATTGAATCGGTCTTCATCGGTGACGTCATTCGTCTTAACACGGGATGGTGCCGCTCCCGGGACGGTGCGTTGGTTGTGAGCACGGGGAAACACGGTCGACTCACCGTCGTGAGCCGATTTGACGCCGAATGAACCGATTGCGGCTCACGCAACCATAAAGAAGGGGAGGTCGTGGGCAGATTCGTTACGAGGCATCCCCATGAGTGAACGAGCAGACCATTGCACATCGTCAGGCGTCCCCCTTGCCCAGGAAGGCTCAACCACCTTCCCTTGCCCGGGTTGTTTCAAACCGATCGGTCGAAGTCCACGGGTTCGCAACCAAGGCGTCCTCTACAAGTGCCCTGAATGCGGTTTCGTTGGTCCCTGAGGTGATTTGAATGGGTATGGTAGTCATGACGTACAAGGTGAATCCGGACTCTGACCTCGAAGATGTCGATACCGACGCCATCGCCGAGCAAATCGCTGCTCTGCGAAACGACGATTTCGACATTCAAGCGGTTGAAACCAAACCGTTGGCGTTTGGATTGAAATTTGTTCAGGTTCACGTCAAAATGAACGACGGTGAAGGACTTGCTGATGCTTTTGAGGGCATGATGGCCGACATCCACGGCGTCGGAGAAATTGAAGTTCTCTCCATGGGCCTGCTCTGAGTCCTGCTCTTGGGCACGATTGAAGCAATTCGTGCGCAAACGTGAACCGTGCGCGACAGCAAAACCACTCCAGCATGAGCGGAGCCAACAGAAGATGGGGCTAACAGCCCCAGCATGCATCGATCAGATTTGGAGTCGTCCGACCGCATAAGGAACGAAAACCCTCAACAAGACCGAGTTGTTTGCATGCCTTGGTCACATGTTGGCCAAGGGGCCTTGAATGAACTCTCGCAAAAGGACGGTGGCGTAACTGCCTGAACCCAAAGTGAAACGAAACCGCAGGCAGGCGCCATCTGGATGCCAGCGTTCGCCTTCTTGAGGTCCGTTTTCCCAACGCTTCCCCATGGTTTGAGCATCTGCGAGCGGCACCGTGTCCACGGAAAACTCGTCGAACTGGGCCACCAATCCGCGTCGGGTGCCCTTGGTGGAAAGGCGAGGAATGGCGTCAATCTCCCACGTAGTGTCGGCCAAACCCTCCGCATCGATGGTGGCTTGCTCAAGCTCACCCGGTTTGCCTTCAGAGGTGCTGATGTCGCTTCCAGGCAGTGGGCCGGTTGTCATCAAACGCCCAAGTTCGCAATTTCTCGTGATTCGAGACAGGGTGCGGGGTTCGACCACGATGCACGAGTTCACATCAAGCTGGCCCTTTTCATCAACCCTGCCGACGATGTCGCCCTCAACCGGGGCCGCCAGTGGGAGGCCTGCCTCAATCCTGCGCTGGAGGGATTTGTTGAACACGATGGACTGCAAGGCGTGCACCGTCATCAGCTGAAGGTTGTTGGGCAATTGTCGGAATGCGCCGATATGGTCATCGGGGTGGGCGAGTAGATGTTCGATCATCTTTCGTTCAAAACCCATCCAGCGAGGCATGGTCTCCACCAAGCCTTCGCTGATGCCGTCTTCTCGGATTGAGCGACGTATGCTTGCTGCCTCGTCTTCTTCGTTGTCGCCTTCCATACTCAAGTAAGTCATGACAGCAGCCTCAAAGTCACCACGAACCACTTCTCTCCCAACGTAGGGCGTCACGGGTCGACCGGAACCGAAGCGTTGTGGACCGATCCAGTTGGGGAATCGGTTCTGCCCGAGCGAAGTTTCCATCGCCGTTGTTATTCGTTCAACTTCGTTCAGTGCTTCCGCATCCGTAAGCGGTCGTCCGTCACGGTCGCAACAGCCGCGAACAACCACAGTGAATCGATTGCCCCGGTGGTTTCCAAAGCCTATCTTTTGATGCGTGCGACCGAGAACTTCAATTTCGACATCCGGAAGTTCGACATCGGCGACTTTGTTGATCGGTGCGTCAATGACAAAGAGTTGGGACGTTACTGCCCGCTTGTCTTTGGTTCCAGCGAAAAAAATACGGTTACGAGGAATACGAAGTATTGCAGCGAGCTGATTGCAAAACCGGTTGGTTTCCCAATTGGTAAGCGTGACCTTGGCCACCGTGAAACGGCCTCGGTTATCAAGGTGGACGGGCGTGGCGATTTCCTCAACACGGAAATCGGTGACTCGAGCCTTGATGATGCCTCCCACACCCGATGATTGGGTTGCGTAGCCGACCAAGCCGATGGCTTCGGCCAAGAGGTCGGACATGGTATCGACCCGTTCAAAGACTTGCGTTGTCGAATTCAGAGGCCACGCCGCTGATGATGTCGTTCAACACTTTGTCCACACCGGCTTTGGATGTGGTGCGGATGTAGAATTCGGGGTCGTCCAATTCGGGGTGACCAGGGAAGTAGTTGGCGTAGTCCACATCCTTGTGGCCGTTGAGACGCTCTCGCAAGACTTGCAGAGCGGTGTGGCTTTCGCCGATAATACGAAGTCTGAGTTCGTTTTTCTCTTTCTTAAGCACCGTGACTGACATGATGACCAACCTGCCGACCGACCCCCTTGTCTTGAACCTTCTCCTTGCGATGTGCCGGCTTCGGTGATGGGGGAGGTGGCCATCAAAATGACCTGTTTCTTTTTAATCTCCGTGCATAGGCCAAATCATGGATACGGCGGGCCTTGAGGAACGCTTTGCGGGATTCGCTCCCCGATTTGAGCGGTCCGCCCCGGTCATCGTCGGTGTGTTTTCCCTCATCACCCTCCTTCTCGCAGGAAACCTGTACCTTTCTCCGCCGACCTTTCAAACCGACCTGAACGATTTTTCACCAAACACGGATGCTTCCGCAGCTCATGAGCGAATTCACGAACACTTTCCCAACGAAATGCGCCCCCTCTTTGTCCATGTGGTGGTCGATGATGGAAGTAACGTGTTGGCCCTTGAAACGCTTCGGGCAATGAGCGACGACTTGGGCTACTTCAAGGAAGAGTCCGAAAAGCGGCAAGATCTTGTCAAGGTGTGGACAACCGCCCCCGGCATCGCACAATTGGGGCTTGACGAAGAAGCGAACGGTACACTTCTCAGCGATGTTGAAGATTGGCCGGCTTACCTCGATCTTGTTTTCAACGACGACGAAACATGCGGTTTTGGGGTGGATGACCAACTGCTTTCGGCAGCCACCTACGCTTCGGCAGCGCTCCTGCACAAGGATTTGGATTACGATCCGGTTTGCGACTACCTCAGCAGCGGAGAAGGAAGCGGGACGCCTTATGCGTCCTCCACGATGTGGGTTCTGGAGGTGGATCCGAGCCTTGAGGAGAGTGTTCGCCGAGAACTGCAAGACCAACTTCGAACCGTCTTTACAGAACGGTCTTCTTCCTCACCGCTGACCTACGTCGTCATTTCAAACGACCTGCTCGCCCACGACATTGATGAGGGGACCTTTGACAACCTGATGGTGCTGGTTCTCTTGGCATCGCTGGTCGTTGTCTTGATGTTGGGTGTGTCCTTCCGGTCACCGAAACCGGTGGTTTTTCCGCTCATAGGACTTTCAAGCGCGTTGATTTGGACCTACGGCATTCTCAACCTCTCCGGAGCCGTCTTCACGGCCCTTGAGGCCACGGTCGCCCCCCTCGTGTTGGGGCTCGGTATCGATTACGCAATTCACCTCCAACGCTCGCAACGGCAAATCTCCGATACGCACCCCAACCCTGCCGAAGCCTGGCTTCGCTCGGTTGCCCATCTCTCTGTTCCTTTGTCGCTTGCTGTGGTCACCACGGTTGCTGCATTCCTCGCCAACATCATCTCGCCTCTTCCCCCCCTCGCCACGCTTGGTTATGCGTTGTCGCTGGGTGTGATTTCGGCCTTTGTCTCCTCAACGGTCTTTGTTGGAGCCCTTCACGTGATGTTTTCCGGGGAGGGGCAAGAAGGACCTTCTCCTCAAGCTTTGACCTTTCCAAAGTTGTCTGAAAACATTCTCAAAATCCAGCAGAAGCAGCAAGTCGGCGTTCTGCTCATCACCGTCCTCGTCTCCGGTCTTGCCGTTTACGGCGCCGCTTCTCTTGAAACGGATTTTGACCTCGCAGACTTCGTCAACCAAGACATGGCCATCATGGAGGTCCGGGATGAAATCGACACCAGTTACGAAAGCGCTGGATGGAAAGTGGTCTATGTCCTCATGGAACCCCTGGCTGGTGAAGATTACATTCCCGGTGACCAGACCTTGCTTTCAGAGTTGAATTATTTCCATTCGGACCTTGAATCCAACGACGACGTCGTTGGGGTCCCAACACCGTCTTACGAAGGCCCCCTCCCTGTGATACGGGATGCCATCTTGCGTGATGCGTCCGTTGGCGTTGCCCACAACATGGAAGTGAACGGTGGTGAAGTCCAACGCATCGACCGCGACGAAAGCATCGATCTCGGCATGTTCTTCGCCGCTCTCTCCCAAAACACCACCCTCGCAGACCCGCTAACGGGTGAAACATGGCAGGACAGGGTTCGTGAGGTGGTCCATCTCAACGGCGACAACATCGTCCATCTCCGTCATGAAATCCGTGTAGAAGCATCGACTTCGGTTGAGTCAAGCCGGGTGATTGAGAACTTCATCGAAATTCTTGGTGCAGCGGAAGATTCAGGGACTCTCAAAGCCCAACTTGACGGACATGCCCAACTCCATGTGACGGGTGACCTGGTGACGTTGGAAACGGTGCTTGACGGCCTTAGTCTCACCCAAATTGAGAGCACCGCCATTTCGCTCGTTGTTTCCTTCCTCGTGCTCTTTGCGCTGACTCGTCGCCTCATGCCCGCCGTCATCGTCCTTTTCCCCGTCGGGGTTGCTTCGCTTTGGGTCGTTGGTTCCATGGCCCTTCTCGGTCTGAAGTGGAACGTGTTGACGGTCATGGTCACGGCGCTTACGCTCGGCATTGGCATTGATTATTCCATTCACATGTGGCGACGCTTTGAGGTGGAAATGGCGAAGCGTGGTGATCACTGGGACGCCCTTCGCGCGGCGCTTGATACGACGGGGGTTGCCTTGATACTCAGTGCGGCAACAACGATGGCCGGCTTTGCCGTTTTGCTCTTTTCACCGATGCCCATCATCCAGGATTTCGGTCTCATCACGGCGGTGACGGTGTTGTTCTCGCTGTTTTTGGCGTTGATGTTGCTTCCCGTCTTGGTGGAACTCTCGGCTCGCGGTCAGGAAAACACCAAGAGCGAGTGAGTTCAAACCACGGCCAAGGCTTCGACAATCTCGTTCATCTCAAGACCTTGCTCCCGTGCAACAAGCGCATAAGCGAGCCAGGGTGTCATCAAGTCGAAAGCCGCTTGTTTTCGCTCAGCACGGCGGCTTAGTTCCTCCTTTTCCAAGCCGCTTTGACGAGCAACATAACGGATGACCCGCTGGATGAGTTTGGCTCTCGGGTCGCCCGTGTCCCGTGCGGCTTCATTTCTTGATGGTGAGGTTACCGTGTGCGAGGGGGGAGCGATCGCTTGGCGTTGTGGCTTTTCCTCCACCTTTTGCGTCGTGCTTTGGGAAGCATTTGACGCATGAACGGGTTGAAGTAGCCGACTGGGTCTTGGAAACCATCCAAACGGTACGGTCACATCGCCGAGAGGAACTGCAAGCACAAGCAGCCCTCCCTCTTGAATGAGCCATCCGGCGGTTTGCAGCGCCCTGACGGCGGTTTCGGCTTCATGCGGAGCGACCCATTCCATGTCAAAGGACAACGTACGTTCCAAATCCTGAGGTGACAAGCCTTCCGTTCCTCGAAAAGCAATGGTGAGAACACGACGAATGTCCTCGACCTCTTCACGCATGAACGGTGAGGAGTCCAAGGGCCTTCATGAAGGTAGGCCTCCGAATCAATCCAAGACTTTTGTGAAAGATTTGTCCTCGTTGAGCACCCACCGGCCGCAGGTTTCACCGACGTAGAACGTACCCTCAGCGGTGTACTCGTACGCACCACCACCGGGAAGTTGGCTGTAGTCTTCAACTCGGAGCGTTTCTTTGCTCAGTTGGGGTGCTGCAGTAGCCGCACCAAGGGCGTCCATGTACTTGGCAGCCATCGCTTGCGGCGATTCAGGTTCAGGTGTCGCTTTGGTTGGCGGGCCCCGTGGAGGTGATTTTGGTGGGCCTTTGACAGGTGAGTTGGAAGGGTTGCTTGCGATTTTTCCACCCGGCGGGCCACGGCGAGGTGAGTTCGTTTCTGGGACGGTGCTCGTGGGGGCAGGTTCAGATGCATCGATGCTCATGGCGGCCGTCAAGACCGCTTCGTCAATGTCTGCGTGGGAACGGCGCCGAAGCAAAAGGGCAGCACCAAGCAGAACCAAAGCACTGCCTCCAACCAACACAGTTAGCGCACCAAAGCCTCCACCATCACTGGTGAACGATGCGGAGTACACGTTGTTGGTTTCGTCAATTTCCCAAATTTGCTGCTCCAGGTCAACCGTGATCTCAAGGGTCCACTCGCCCTCAGGTGCTGTAAACGAGCGGCGTACGGATTTTGCTGTGTTTTCATCCATGGAACTGAAAATTGACCGCCCAACAAGGGTTCGTTCTTCACCTTGTACCAACTCGATACTCGCATTGAACGGCGTGGTCAACCCCTCTCCCTCGTTCACCACAAAGAACGAGAGCGAGACCTTCTCACCGGCTTTTTCTCCCCCGGTGATCTTGACACTTTCCAGACCCAAATCCGGTCCAATGTTGTTCAGCGCCGCTTCGAGCCACGGGTCAAGCTCAGAATTTCCTGTCTCTGAGGTCAACGACCAACCTGCATCATCTCGGCCATTGGCCCAGCAGGCCAGAGTCGCTTGAGGTGAGAGGGTAGACGGATCGCCGAGTTGACTGAAATCGTAGGTGAAACTGAACATGGTGTTGCCGTTGAAAACGGTCGTCGCGTTGCGTTCCAGCGTGATGGGTGTCCATTGAACCGCCATCGAGCGGATCTGACACGTCAACGTGAGCGGTGAATTCCAGCCAGCCGCTTCGTCGATGTTTACACCGACCTGAACGGCATCGAGATGATACCTCGAGATGGTGTTTGAGAGGCTTGAAGGCAAGAGTGCAGGGGCGAGGTGGTCAAGTTGGAACGTGGCGACGTCGAGGGAGGCGAGGACTTCGGTTTGCAACGGGTCCAACAAGGTCACGGTGAGGTCCTGCACCAACCCGGAATCTTCTGGTGTTGGGATGGAGGCCAACAACTCGCCGTTGACGATGGTCACGGGGAAGCCACCCCGCCAATCTTCCCCTTGAACGGTCCCGTCCCAGCGCAAACGAAGGTCACCGGTGTACGGTGTGCCACTGGTCAAGTGGTGAACGTTGGCTGAGAGGTTCAAGCGGTCACCGGCCATCACCACGGCCCCTTCCTCAACGCTTTGTGTGACCACCCCGTCGTTGTCCATCAGCCTGTTGAGGTCGATACTCATAGACCGCTCAAGCACCCAAGCCTCACTGAAACCGTATCGTTGCAAGCCGTCCAGATCTCGAATGGAGAGGTCAACCTCTCCATCGATGAGGCCAGCCTCGGTCAAACTCCATTCGACCATGGCCGTCACCTCGAGCGTTAATTGCTCGTTTTGCGCACTGACCACACACCCGTGAGGGAGGATCTGAAGGCGTTCGTCAAGTACCGAACAGGTGTTGTCAAGCACGGTGTAGGTGAAACCCAAACGTTCGTCGTTGCCCAGTTCAAGCTTCACATCGATCAGGTCTTGGAGCCCGTTTGCATCGGTGACGACGATGGACCATGCCACTTCTTGGGAGGGTTCAAACCGCATCAGGGTCTCCGAGAGCAGGTTTTTTGTGGGCGTGAACGACACGAGTTCGCTTTTGGACGGCGTCCGGGATTCCCAGCGAGCATGACCGTTTTCAGGGGAGGCTTGCGGGATGGTGTATCCGGCGATGTCCTCGCCTTCCAAGAGCACACGAGCGCCGGCATGATCCTCGTTCACGGTGTCGTTCACGGAGAGGTTGACAAACCAAACGTTCCCACCGTTTTCGAGGGAAAACATCGCAGGAGCATATTCCGCCCGTTGTGCAACGCCATCTTTCGCCTCTCCACCGGTGCCGTCGTTAAGGCCCTCAAGCCATGTGTAGGCGAACAGGGTTTCGTTGGTAAAACCGCCCAGGTCATAGAAGGCAAACGAGACCTGTTGGTCGGTGGCTTCGTTGATGTACGCATCGAGCGGTGGCTGGACCGATTGGAGAATTGGGGAGCGTGCGTTGACAACAAATTCGTGGGGTGCCGTCGTGAACACCAGTGACCAATCTTCGTTTGTCCGTGCCTCCATCCATAAGGCGACATCGCCCGACAAGGTCTCGGGAACGTTGAGCAGAGCGTGGTGAGGTTGCCCGGGGTTGAGTCGGAACCATTGCGAACTTTCGTTGGCCCAAATTCGCTCGCCAACCACATCCTCTTCGTAGGTTTCCATGTCGAGGTGGAGGCGAGCCTCAATGTTGCCCCCCAAAAGACGAAGCCCGCTGTTGGTGAAGAAATGGTCAAGCGTGATGTTCAGGCCGGTGTTCCCCGGGATCACTTCGCCTTCTTCCAACGTGGCGTTGCCCTGACTCGATGCGTCTGCGGTGATGCCTGTGAGTTCAACGGTGACGCTTCGGTCAACGGCGACAACACCGGGATGGAGGTAGGTCGCATTTCGTTCAGCGTGGGTCGTGGCCTTCACGCGGAGATGGCTGGAAGGCAGGTTACCCCCGAGCGAGAAACTCCAGTCCACCGTTTGGCCGTTTCCTGTTGCGGTGCCCAACGTTGCGGTTGGTTGGTCAAAGAGGAGCCCTTCTTCATCAACAACCGAAAGGGACGAGGTGGTTTCGTTCCAAATCAATCGGGTCCAAGAACCACCAAAGGACAAACTGCCCACGGCATCGCTTGGGTGGAGTTGCAAGGTGTAGGTGCCGTTTTGTGTTGTGGAATGATGGTGTGTCGTCAGCGTGATGGGCGTTGATGTAGGCTGGAGGGTGGTGGGCACGTTCGTGACAAATGCGGTGGAATCCGCACCGATGCTCACATTCACAAGCGTTGGCGTTTTCCATGTCATGAGTTGGTTCGTGCTGTAGCGGGCTCGAAACTGAATGTAAGGGGCATCCTCAAGCGTATCGGTGAGGGACGTGTTGCCTGCAGAGAGGTAGGTGTTCACGGGAGCCGAGGTTGGTTTCCAAGCCGCAGAAGCCATCGCTTGTTGGGTCTGAGCCGTTCGGTATTGAACGCCGATTGAGGAGCCAGAGGGTTCGATGGTGGTGAATGCAAACCAGAGCAAACTGGCTGCGCCTTGGGTGTGGCTTCGCATGTCTTGAATCGCCGATGTGAGCATGCCGACTTGTTCGCTGGGGTTGATGTGGTACTCTGTTTCTGCCAAGTATTGGATGCTCCACGTGTTGAATCGTGTGTAACTTGAATCGCCCGAGGCATACACGAGGGTGTTGTTGGCACGAGCAAGCGTAGAATCGAACATCCCGATTTGGAGTGTTGCTCGCGTGGACCAACGGTTCGTGAAGGGGTCGTAGCCGTAGGTTTTGTCGCTGGCCGTTCCGGACCAACCCGTCAGCTCGTACCCACCATGGATGACGATTTCATCGTTGTATACTTCGGCTGCGTACGCAGACATTGCGTAGGTGGCGTTAGGGAGTTGAGACCAAGTGTCTGTCGCAGGGTCGTAGGCTTCGGTCAGGTTGGTTTCTTTTTGCACGGTGGTGTTGGCGACCGGGTCGAAGAACGTGGCCACGCCGCCGTAAGCGATGAGTTTTCCACGGAAGGCAACCAGGTCAAAGGAATGGCGTTTGTTGTTCATGCTCGCCATCTCGGTCCACGAGTCGTTGATCGGATCGTATCGCATCAAGCGGTCGTTCATGTCGGATCGGTCCGAGGCGGTCACGCCTCCTGCAACATACACCATACCTCCCAACGAGGCGACGCCAGCAAGGCCGACGGATTTGGTGGCCGGCATTGAGGTGCCGTAACTCCAATTGCCTTGGTTTGGGTCGTAAACTTGAACCAAACCTGTCGCTTGTTGCGCCGGCGAAGTAAAGGGGTAATGGTCACCGATAGCGTAGATTTTGTTGTTTACAACGGCGCATCCGTGATATTGTTGTGTGGTTTTCATGTCTTCTAGAGCCGGAGACCAAGATTTGTTGGCAACGTCAAAGATTTCAACCATCTTGGTCGGTGATTCGTCGCCCGTTTGTGTGGGGTTGGCGTCCATGCGCCCACCGATGAGGAACACTTCGTTGGTGATGGGCAAGTAAGCGGAACAAGCACCTGTTCGCAACGTGCTCAGTCCCATACCGGTTGTTGCCGTCCACGACACATCGGGCCGGTTGAGCGAGGTGAGGCCCGTGGCCGTGTCGAAACTGAGGTTGGTGAGCGTGAAGCCTTGTTGCACGGTGAAGTTTTGTTTGTTCATGATGGTTGGCAAGGTTTCCTGAGGTTCGGAGAGTGGCGCAGTTTCCGATGCGGGAACGTAGACGCTTGACCATCCAGCGAGGAGGAAGAGTCCAACAACGAACACTGGTGTCCACTGCCCAGTTGCTCGGACTGCCATGGATTTGGCTGGAGCCGACGATTGAAAGAGCCTTCCCTCGCGGACATCACATGACGCGTGCTGTTGAGGTTCCCAAACGGTGAATAAACTCCGAGGGGTTCACCGCAGCCAAGTAATCTCCGTCTGCAAGATTTTCCAATTCTTCATGCGACAGCGTTCGCCCGTCCAGGGTGAAAATAGTGTAGCCGTTTTCGATGAGAGGCGAAAAGATGTCCTTCGCATGTTTCCCGATGGACGTCAGGAGGTTTCGACGCAATTCAAACAACGCCAAACCGATGTTTTTCCCGGCCAACATGCCTGTAGCTCCCTTGAGCACATCGTCCTCAAAGCCCTCAACGTCAATTTTGAGGAAGTCAATTCGCTCAATCTCGCTCTTTTGACAGTACCTGTCCACCGTGTCGACCTCAACGTTGATTTTTTCCAGTGTAGGGCTACCAGAGGTGTCTCCAAGCGAATGGTGACCATGGAAGGATTTCACATGTAGTTGGAGAATACCTGGTTCGCTGCCGAGGGCCACTTGTGAGAGGGTGATGTTCTTGGTCTGGCGTAACACGATTTGGTCGTTCGTCATCTGGATGTTGTCGGGGTGCGG
>JAUREJ010000035.1 GCA_030827475.1 Candidatus Poseidonia sp. | reverse complement strand
TCCATATCCGACCATTGCGTGGGGTCCATCGGGAAAGCGTCTGCCATGTTCCCGGTGGCGTTGTCACCGTATCCATCACCGTCGGCGTCCGACCACTGCGTACCGTCGCTCGGGAAAGCATCCGGGTTGTTCCCGCTGGCGTTGTCACCGTAGCCATCACCGTCCATATCGGACCACTGAGTCCTGTCGGCAGGGAAATCATCCACGGCGTCGTTGTAACCGTCACCGTCGGTGTCCTTCTGCGCAAGAGCGCATCCGAACTGGTCCACAACGGCTCCCGTGGCCGTGTTGGGGCAGAGGTCGGCTTCGTTCGCTACGCCGTCGTTGTCGTCATCAAACGTGAGTTGGAAACACGCATCGTCCCCAATCAATTGCACGGATGTGTTCGAGTAGAGGTCGATGTTGACGCAATACGTGCCCGATGCCGTTGGCGTCGTGTAGGACCACGTCGAGATGCTCATGTTTTGTGCCGTTGCAGAGAAACTTGTCATCTGCGAAGTAGCGAGGTTGGCGGCCGAAGCATCGGTCAAACGGTATTGGTACTGGTAGCTGTCGCCGACCACCAAATCGGCGCCCCTAGCCTGCACGTTGTTCGTGCTTGCGGTGGAACTTGTGGAATAGCCGTCGATGACCAAGGCGGGCAATTGAGGCACGAACTCGTCGATGTGAAGTCCCGTGAGGTTCTCGTTCGTCTCCAAACTCGGCAACGTCCCGGGTGCGTAGATGTAGGCGAGGAAGAGATGGTCGTTCATGGTGGTCGGGCCGGTCCAGTTGACCTGATAGGAGGCTTGGGCGGTGTTCGTCACGTTCCACATGTCTTCATCGATCATGGATGCGTTGATCGCAGCATGGACGTCTTGTGACACCGTGAAATTGGTCAACCATTCATCGTAATCCAACGTAACCCAATGAAGGACGTAACTGCTTGATGCGGAGAGGTTGGTCAATTCAATTTCTCCTGAAGTTGAAGAGGTGACCGTGGCCTCAACGGCTTCCAAGTAAAGGGAATCCATGTCCGTGTGAAGGAGGGCACCCCCGGCTGAACGTAGGGTGGAGGTCGCCATCAGGACGGTTTCACCGATGTTCGGTGT
The DNA here is from genome assembly GCA_030827475.1 of Candidatus Poseidonia sp. Classification (GTDB taxonomy): domain Archaea; phylum Thermoplasmatota; class Poseidoniia; order Poseidoniales; family Poseidoniaceae; genus Poseidonia. The sequence continues at coordinate 13,983 of JAUREJ010000035.1, read as the reverse complement.
CATGTTGAAAGAGAGTGAATGGGTCGTGGAGGAAGCGGTGAAGGTTCCCGTGACCGAGGAGGTCCACGTTTGGTTCCCTGCAAGGTTTTCCTGCCCGTAGGAATGATTGTATTGGTACGAAGTCCCGCTGGTCAGTCCGCTGAATGAGAGCGTTGCGTAGGTTGAGTTCACGATGTTCACGTTCACGAGTTCGAAGGTTTGCCCACCTCCGGGGTTGTCCGTGGTGATCTCGATGTCGTAGGTGTTGGCAAACGTGGTTTGTCCGAACGACGTAAACCCGTATACCTCGAGATACGTGGTTTGGTTGGTCGATGCCGTAACTTGCAGGCTCTCGAGGTTGCTGACGCTGGTCCCGCTGTCGAGGAAACCGCCGGAGGCATCGTCCCATCCAACATCGATGTCGCCGATTGAATGGGTGAAGGAGATGTTGGCATAGTAGGTCACACCGGCGACCATGACGATTTCAAAATAATCAACGTCGTTGACCGAATCGATGGAAAGTCCGGTACACGACAGCGGCAGAAGCGATGCAGGTGAGGCCGTTGAGGTGGCGTCGTTCGGCTCGAGAATGTCGGGGTTGACGGTGTTGTTTCCGGTGCAGTTGGTGATGACACCGCTGCCTCCGCCGCCACCGGTTCCGTTTCCACCGGTGCCCGAACCCGTGTTGAACTTGTAGAGGCTGAGCGACCAGGTGCCCGAACCCGTGACACGCTCGATGTCGATGTAGACCATGCCGTCATGGGGGACGGAAGTCGACCCGTTGGTGGTCAAGGAAACCGGGTTCGTTGACCCGGCGAGCCCCATGAAGTTGAGGGAGCTGTTTGAAAACTCAATTTGGAATTGGTTGTTCACGGTCGTGCCGTTGGAAAACGTCGTGGTTGACGGGAAGGACAACGTGGCTGCAAGGCCTTGGTTTTGGTTCAACGCAACCCGGAGGAAATCGTGGTCGTCCCCCCAATCAAGTTCACCGTTCCCGGAATAGGTTGAGGAGAAAATGTAGTTCGTGATGTTCACGGAGGTGTTGTCTGGAAGGTCCGTTCCGGAGTTGAGGTCGTTTTGGTTTGGACCGACCGCTTGGACACCCGGCGTAAAACCTGCAAGCAGCGATGCGAAGACAAGCATGGCCGTGAAGGAGAAAGCACGGGCTTGTTTTGCGTGGGATGGGCGCATGGCCCAACCACACCGAGTTGGTATTTCATACCTCCCACGACTCAAATGGCCGTTGGGGCGACGTGACCGTCGCTTTTGTCATCGGGTTGGCGCACACGGGACCAAACACCCCCCATGAGTTCGTCGTGGTGGGCTTGGCAGTAGTGAAAGCGCCGGTAAGCTTCTCGAAACGAGTAGGCCTTTTTGCCGGTGGCGACCAGGTAGCCTTCGGGCGAAAGACGGGAAACAATCGTTCCTTCTTCACCGCATCCGGGAAGGTCGCATACTGGAGTATCGCTCATACCTCAAGGCATGCCCGCAACGCTACATTAACTCTTGCCCGGGAGAATGAAACTTAGTCTTCGTCCTCGGTTGGATCCGGCTCGATAACAACAAGAGGCACGTTGGCTTCGATGGCTTCTCCCTCGCTGCAATGAACGGTGACCACCGTACCGGTCACCGGTGCCTGGATTTCGTTCTGCATTTTCATGGCCTCCAAAATCAAGATGACATGCCCTTCTTGCACGTGCTGCCCCTCCGTGACCTCAACGGTTACGACCTTGCCGGGAATGTTGGCCGAAACCGTCCCGGATTTCTTCTTCTTGCGGCCTCCGGAGCGACGGGGTTTTGCTGTCGCTTCGACATCCGGAACTTCAATTTCGAACGTTTGACCGTTCACCGTTGCTTTCCATACGGAGCCGTCCGCCTCAAGTTCGACATCGTATTCCGTTCCATTGACTTTGACCTTTTGCGTATCCGACATTGATTCACCTCCAAGGGGAGCGCCCCGATCGGGCTCGCATGAGCGAAATGCGTCCCGTCATTTGACGACGATGGTCCTGCGACCATGCTGAACCGAGTTGCCTTGCTGCTTGCGATGCATCGTCACCCTCGCCTTGGGTGGCTGCGAGCACCGCAGCGATGGCCGCCACCATCTCCTCAGATACGTTTTCCGACATCGTTTCGCCTCACAATGGGATGTTGCCGTGCTTTCGAGCAGGGCGCAATTCTTCTTTGTCAACCAGCATCTCGAGGGCTCTGCACAAACGCTGGCGGGTTTGATTTGGCTCGATGACATCGTCAAGGTATCCCAATGCTGCAGCCTTGTAGGGGTTAGCGAAGGTTTCCTTGAAATCCTCTGTCAGTCGTTCTCGCTCTTGTTGTGGATTTCGGGCATGGGCAATTCGGCGCCGATGGATGATTTCCACCGCACCGTCTGCACCCATCACAGCGAGTTCGGCAGAAGGCCAAGCGATGTTGTAGTCGCCACGAATGTGCTTGCTGGACATCACGTCGTAGGCACCCCCGTAGGCTTTGCGAAGAATGACCGTAAGTTTCGGGACGGTTGCCTCTGCAAAAGCATAGAGCAGTTTCGCCCCGTGCCGAATGATGCCTCCCCATTCCTGATTGGTGCCGGGAAGAAATCCTGGGACGTCTTCGAGGGTGATGAGCGGGATGTTGAAGGCGTCGCAGAACCGAACAAAGCGAGCCGCTTTGTCGCTGGCATCGATGTCCAAACAGCCTGCGAGGACCTTCGGCTGGTTCGCCACCACGCCGACCGTGTGGCCGCCGAGATGACCAAAGCCGACCACGATGTTTTGTGCCCAATCGGCCTGAACTTCCATGAAACCTCCGTCGTCAAGCACTTCTGCGATCACGTCGAGAACATCGTACGGCTTTGAGGGGTCTTCGGGAATGATGCTGTCCAAACCGTCGCAGGAACGCTTTTTGCTATCACCGGTCTTCTTCATAGGTGGTCGCTCCAAGTTGTTTGGAGGCAGCAAATCAGCCAAATCCCGAGCCATTTGGATGGCGTGTTCGTCGTCCGTTGCCGTGAAATGCGACACGCCCGACTTCGAGCCGTGGGTAGCGGCACCGCCCAGATCCTCGAAACTGACCACTTCGTTGGTCACGGTCTTGATGACCTCGGGGCCGGTGATGAACATGTGGGCCGTTTGGTCAACCATGATGACAAAGTCGGTGATGGCCGGCGAGTACACGGCCCCGCCAGCACACGGACCCATGATGACCGAAATTTGGGGCACCACGCCCGAGGCACGGACGTTGCGGAAGAAAATCTCAGCGTAGGAACCGAGCGAGGCCACCCCTTCCTGAATACGAGCACCACCGGAATCGTTCATGCCAATGACGGGACGACCGGTCTTGAGAGCCATGTCAAGCACCTTGCAAATCTTGAGACCGTGCATTTCGCCCAAAGAACCGCCGTAAACAGTGAAATCCTGAGCGAAAGCAAAAACTTCCCGTCCGTTGATGGTCCCGTGTCCCGTCACGACGCCGTCGCCCGGAATGATGTTCTTGTCCATGTCAAAATCGCGGCAACGGTGTTCAACCAAGGCATCGATTTCTTGGAAACTTCCCTCGTCGAGCAGCATCTCCAGGCGCTCACGGGCCGTCATCTTGCCGCGATTGTGCTGTGCTTCCACTCGGGCTTGACCTCCGCCGGCCTCGCTTCGAGCCTTCCGAGTTCGTAGGTCCTTGAGCCGCTCTTCGGTCCCTGACATCGACTTCCCCGTTCCTTTCTCAGCCCAAGCCGCCCTTATTGCTTGCTCTCAAGAATCTCAAGCAAGAAGCGGATTGAAGGGTGGAGTTGATAGGGAAGCGGTTCGTCGAAGAATCATGGACCAACCTCTCCGCATCGTGGTGGCCAAACCGGGGCTCGACGGTCACGACCGAGGCGCCAAAGTGGTTGCACGAGCCCTGCGCGATGCGGGACACGAGGTCATCTACACCGGCCTGCGGCGCACCTCGCAGCAAATCGTCGATACGGTCCGGGATGAGGATGCCCGGTTTTTGGGCCTCTCCTCGCTCTCGGGCGCCCATGCCCATCTGTTTCCCCAAGTGTGTGAGAAATTGCGAGAGGCGGGGCTTGACGATGTTGTTGTCTTCGGCGGCGGCATCATCCCTGAGGACGACCGACCCGCCCTCCATGCAGTCGGCATCCGGGCGGTTTTCGGCCCCGGCACCCCGACCAGCGAAATTCTTGACTTCATCGCAACCGCAGCAGGCATGAACGACGCAGGCGTTGGACAGAGCAGCACCTGGCACTGGGATGCCTCAGCATGATGGAGGCCACCAACGTGGGTGACGAACTCGAATCGGCGCTCAACGGCAATCGCAGAGCCATGGCACGAATGCTCTCGTCCATTGAAAACGGCCAATTCACGTTGGAGAACATCCCAGCAAAACCACCGAGCCGCGAATCTCATGCATGGGCGGTGATGGCCATCACGGGTGCACCCGGCGTTGGAAAATCCGTGCTCGTTGATGCCCTGATGACCGCTTGGGCCACCGAGGGCGTTCGTGTTGCGCTCTTGGCCGTTGACCCCAGCTCACCTCGAACCGGAGGAGCCCTGCTCGGAGACCGAGTCCGCATGACCTCGGTGGACAACCCCGCCATCAGCGACCGGGTTTACGTGCGCTCCATCGCCACGCGCACCTCATCAGGCAGCGTCCCGCTCATCGTGGAAGACATGGCGGCCTTTCTGCTCGCTTGCGGTTGGGACCGTGTGCTGATCGAAACCGTGGGCTCTGGGCAAGCCGAGCTTCGATGCGCAGCCGTCGCTGACCGTATCGTGGTGGTCGAAGGTCCTGCTCGAGGTGATGGAATTCAAGCCGAAAAAGCAGGCTTGCTCGAACTCGCGGACATCGTTCTCGTGAACAAGGCCGACCTTGAGGGGGCGGAACGTCACGCCGGTGAACTCACGGAATCCTACGCTCTTGACGGCGATGATGCTCCGGATGTTCTCCTGACCTCGGGCCTCAAGGGCATCGGCATACCGGAGGCGGCCAAGGCCTTGCTCTCGCTGAAGGGTTCAAATCGCGCCCTGCGAGCACGCATGAGGGAGCGATTGCTGGCTCAACATGAACGTCGGCTGGTCCAGCACCCGGCCTACAATTCGGTCTTGGACGGTCTTTGCGAGGGCACCCTTGATATCACCGAGGCGTTGACTCAACTCAAGGGCGACGACCATGAACGGGCAAGTTGAACTCACCAACCCCGTTGAAATGTCCATCGGCGGCATGCGCGGCCATCTGCTTCGCAGAGGCGTTCATCTCAGCATGTCCCTTTTGCCGTTCATCTATTTCGCCTACGGAGAACAAGTTGCCGATGCCCTCGGCCTCAGCCTCGACCAAGTGGTGGCTTCCGTCCTCCTTGTGGCGATGACGGGCGAAGGGATACGGCTCCGTTTGGGGTTCACGGTTTTTGGCCAGCGCGACTACGAGGCGAATCAGATTTCGGCGCTGGCTTGGGGGGCTATCGGCGTCGGAATGGTCTTTTTGCTGGCACCAACCGAGGCCTATGCTTGGCCGTTGATCCTCTCGCTTTCGCTTGGCGACCCCCTCATGGGCGAACTTCGCCGAAAAGGCATGGCGTCACGACAAGTTATGCTCGTCTCGACATTCGCCCTGTTGGTCATTTGGCTCGTCGCCTGGGCTCAATTCGGGACACCGCTCTGGATGGCCGTGCTTCTCGCTCCCGTTTGTATGGCGTCGGAATGGCCTCGTCTCACCTACATCGATGACAACGCCACGATGGTCCTCATTCCCCTCGCCTTGGTGTTGATCCTCGAGCCCTTTGCTGGCGTGATGGTCTGAAGTCGGGCAGCAACGTGGCCCTTCTCTCAATATGTTCAAATGTGGGCGTCAGGTGGTTGGGGTTGGTGGACAACCATGGCTGACGAACCTCACGCAAACGACCCGCCTCAAATCGCTTACCAAGTTGGCTTTGCCCTCGCCATCGTTCTGCTAGCCGTCGTGATGGTCCGTTATCCCCTGTGGTGATTTTTTCACGACGAAACTGAACACCTCTTCAAAAAGGGGCTGCGTGTGGAGAGACCATGTGTGGTATTGGAGGGATGCTCGGCCACCCCGATGATGCCGTCCTCAAGAAAATGAATTCGCTCCAGCAACACCGAGGTCCGGATGCGGCCGATGTATGGCTCGACGAGGATGTTGGTTTTGCTCACGCGCGCCTCGCCATCGTCGATCTTGAATCAAGCACCCAACCGATGCACGGGCAAACCGGCACCGTCTTGGTCGTGAACGGAGAGATCTACAACCATCGCACCCTCCGATCAAAGAACCCTCACTACCCCTTCAGCACATCAGGAGATAGCGAAGCCATTCTTGCCTTGCATGCTCAGGCGACTCAAAGCGAGTCCGCTCGGCTCAGCGCAACCGAACACGCGAAATGGATTGGACACTTGGACGGGATGTACGCCTTCGCCTTGTGGGACCCACGCCATCGTCAACTCCTGCTCTGTCGAGACCCCATGGGCATCAAACCGTTAACCCGTACGACCGTTGAGGACACGCTGCTCTTTGCAAGTGAAGTCAAGGCGTTCCGAGCCCACGAAGGACACCGTCCAAAGCTGGACCCCTTGGCGCTTGGTGCCCGCTTGGTATGGGAATACCCGTTGGACGCCACCACCCTTCTGCAGGGCGTCCACCAAGTTCGCCCCGGAACCGTGGAGTGTTGGGGTCTTGATGCAGATGGACATCCGTTGCTTCAAAGCACGGCGAACATCGAACGCCAGGCGATTCAGCCCCAAGCGAGTTGGGACCCCTCTCAACAAGCCGAAGCGCTGTTGGAAACGTTCGTCCACAGTGTAGAGCAACGCTTGATGGCGGATGTTCCGGTTGGTATTGTTTTGTCCGGCGGGTTGGATTCAAGTCTGGTTTGTGCCGTTGCCGAGGAAGCCGCTCAGCGTGCTGGGCAACCGGTTCCTGCATGCTGGACCGTGGCCGAGAGCGAAGACAACCCCGACTGGGTTGCTGCCGAACGTGTTGCGTCCCATTTGGACCTCGTCCATCACCAACACCTGCTCGAGCACGATGCCTTTGAGAAGCGTCTTCCAAAACTGGCCTGGCACGGTGAAGATGCAGACGTCACGGTGATGTTCTTCCACCCGTTGTTCGAGGCGATGAGCCGGCATGTCAAAGTCGGTCTTTGCGGCCAAGGAGCAGACGAGTTGCACGCTGGCTATCCACGCTACGGGAACTTGAAAGGCCACAGAGATGCCCTCAATCAACGCATGCAGGGGCTTCCAGGGACGATGAGGGACGATCTGGTCAACGGGTCACTCTCCCCAGAAAACGGGTGGTTTGCACCCGAACACAACCCAACATCAAGGACGGAAAGCCTGACCAACATGTTGAATTTTGAACTTGAGCACGGTCAGTTAAGCAATTTCCAACTCCGATTGGTCGACCGGCACTCGATGGCTCACTCCCTCGAAGTCCGAGTGCCCTTTTTGGGCCGCCAACACCGAGAAGCTTCCAATCGTTTGCCCTTGGATTGGAAACGAGGTGAAGGGCGAGAAGAAAAGGCGGCACTTCGGAAAGCAGCCGACTTGACCCGGCTCCCCAAGGACATCGTTCGGCGACCCAAACTTCCCGCCGGACGAGCAACTTCACCATCCATGCTCCAAAACTTCCTTCAGGACCACCAAAGCCAAACCGAAGAACTCCTCACCCACTATGCACCGTGGGCGTCTGTTCTTCAAGGACAGGAAGAGTTGGCGCTCGGCCTTGGCCTCTTTGATGCTCTTCATCTCGCACCCGACGGGCACAAGAAGACGAGCCAAACGCTTGACCAACTGATTGCAGGAGTGATATCACCATGATGTTGAGAGACCGAACCAAACTTCTCGAAGACCATCGTGAAACCATCCGAGCGTGGATGAAAGCCAAACGGCGTGAAGTCTCTGTACCCATCTACGGAAGCGTGGACGTGCGAGATGCAGGGTGGAAAGTGGGCGTTGTTGATGCCAACCACTTCCCTGCGGGATTCAACAATGTCTCGAAGGAGGAATTGGTGGAGTTGGCCGCCCTCTTCCACGACCATGTCGAACGCAACTACCCCGGGTGCTCATGGATTCATCTGATCCCTGAGAGCCATACTCGAAACCAAGCCTACGTCGAAAACATCGCTTCCATCAAAGCCATGATTGAACGGGCAGGATATTCATGCACGGTCGGTTCAATGGCCATGAACGACCTCGATTCGATTCACGGCCTCACCGGGCCGCTTGAACTCACCACCGTGGATATTGACGAGCACGAACAACTTCGTGTCAACGGGGCTGTTCCCGACTTGATTCTCCTCAACAACGACCTCACCGAAGGCACCATCCCCGGCCTCAAGGCGACCACCACCACCCCGCCGCCTCACATGGGTTGGCACCAACGACGGAAATCCGAACATTATGCAGCGCTGACGCCGTATGTCAACGAAATGGCAGAACTGCTTGGCATTGACCCCTGGCACCTCATGCCGGAATGGTTCGTCTCCGAGGACAAATGTTTGACAAAAGAGGCTTGTAAGCAGAAGCTCGCACAAGAGATCGATGATTTTCTTGACCGCCTTCGGGAAAAATACGCGACGCTGGGCATTGAGCGTGAACCAAAAGTGGTCATCAAGAACGACAGCGGGACATACGGATTGGGCGTCATGGTGCTCAATTCGGGAGATGAAATTCTCAATCTTTCCAACCGAAAAGCCAACAAGTTGCGCTATGCAAAAGGCGGTGTTGATGTCGAAAATTACCTCATCCAAGAGGGAATTCCCACCTCCCTCACGACAAAAGAGGGGGAAACGCTTGAACCGGTCGTTTACCTTGTTGACGGTGAAGCAGCCTCGTGGTTTTACCGAATCAACGGGAAAAAGTCAGACATGGACAATTTGAACTCCCCAAGCTCCCGTTTTGAAAATTTTGAGGGTTCCGAAAACCCCTACCGCATCGATGCCCACGGATGGCACGCTCTGGTGGCAGAACTCAGCATGCTTGCCATGGGTGCGGAAGCAGCGATTCGCAAAGAAGCAACAAGGACGAGCATCTAACTGCATCTGACTAATTTGAGGCCGCTGAACCCACCAATGTCGGCGTCCATCAATACAAAGGAACCGCGCCGAGCAAAATGTGCGCATTCGAGAAAAATCATTAAATCCAAAATGTCATGACGTGCGCGCCATGGATAGGTATCACAATCCATCTTCTCTCACCGACCGCAACGGGGTCAAATCGGCCGCAGCAATCGTATTACTCATGCTGATAAGCACTTGGGGACTGGCCGCTCAGGCAGAGCCAACCAACGGTCGTTCCGGGCAACCCTCGCCACCTACACCCCCCGCATGCGACAAGTTGTACGTGGGTGCTGAAGCCGGCCTTTTGACTTGCAACAACGAAACCCAACCTGGTTTTACGATTTTTTCAGCGACCTCCCACGACCAAATCTATCTCGTTGACGAGCGTGGCGAACTCCGCCACCGATGGACCAGTACGCATCCGAACGGGTCCAGTTTCGGAATAGACGTTGGGCCGAACGGAACCATCTTGCAAATGCTGAACGACCTCTCCCCCGGGGAGGGGCCTTTGCTTATGGAAGCGGGGGGGTCAGCGACACATATTGAGATTCTTGACGCAAACAGTCAACTGCTTTGGGAAATCACGGAGTACGCCAATGCTTACCGACTGCACCATGATGCGACCTTCCTGCCTAACGGCAACGTCTTAGCGATTGCATGGGAGTACTTCGACGAAACCACCGCTCTTGCCATGGGTCGTGAAGAAGGGAAACTTTCCTCGGACGGTTTCTGGCCGGATGTGGTGATCGAATACGCACCAACCGAATCCGGAGGCGCCTCCATCGTTTGGATGTGGAAGGCTTCGGACCATTTGGTCCAAGACGAAGAACAAATGCTTCCCACCTACGGCAATCCATCGGAACACCCGGAGAAAATCGACATCAACGCTGTCGGTCCCAACTCAAGAATGGATGACGCAGATTGGATGCATTGCAATTCGATCGATTACGACCCGGTGCACAAACACATCCTGCTGTCCTGCCGCCACACTGAAGAACTTTACATCATCAACCACAATCTCACTTGGGAGGAAAGCAACGGGTCGATGGGTGACCTTCTCTACCGATGGGGAAACCCGTTGAATTACGGCCTGGGTTCATCTTCAGACCACCACACGGTGGTTCAACATGACGCCACCTTCATACCGGCCGGACGACCGTTCGCAGGCTCCATCTCGTACTTTTCAAACGAGATGAACGGACCCTCCGTCGTGGCCATCATCACACCGGAACGGAATGGTGACACCTTCATTCTCAACAAAAGTACGGGCATGTACAACCCACCTCAACCCGACGAAGAATTCATGCTTCCAGCGGGCTGGGGACCGCGTTTTCAATCGGGAGCGACGCTCCTGCCGAACGGTCAGTTTCTCGTGTCCCATTCGCTTCGCGGAAAATTGGGTCAAATCGGCAACGACAGCGTGATCGATTGGGAATACAATGTCCCCTTGAATCCTGGTGGTCAAGTGGCTTCCAGAAACCAAAGAATGATACCCCCGGTGTTTTTCAAAGCCGAGTGGTTGGAGACCAACGACTCCCGACTGCAGAACCTACCACTCGTTCGGCAAGGTGTCATCGAGCTCTATGACGACCTTTGCCCAGACGGAGGCGACGATGTGCTCTGGGATTGGAACGGCGATGGATGTATCGAAGACGACGATCAGGACGGGGTCACGAACGATGCAGATTGGTGCCCGAACACTGAACTTGATGAACCGGTTGACGAGTTCGGATGTTTTGAAGATCTCGAAGAAGTGCTGGGTTGCACCGATGAGGCGGCCTTGAATTACAACCCTGAGGCCGAAGTGGACGACGATTCCTGTGAATACCCTCCCCCAAAGGTGGTGGGTTGCATGGATGAAACGGCGATCAACTACGACCCGAATGCCACCGAGAGTGACCAATCGCTGTGCGAATACCTCCCTCCTGAAGTTGAAGGCTGTATGGACGAAAACGCAGAGAATTACAACGCTGATGCAACCCACGACGATAACTCGTGCATCTATCCGCCTCCAACTACAGAGGGCTGCCATGATGCTAATGCGACCAATTCCAACCTCTCAACGGACGTGCACAATGCATCGCTTTGTATCTATCCCGAGCCGCCCGAAGAGCCAGAACCGGTCTTGGGTTGCACCAACGCCTCGGCGACAAATCATCTTCCCGAGGCGACCCAAGATGACGGCTCTTGCGAATTCCTTCCCGAGGAAGAGACCGAAGATGACGGCGATCTCACCAACCCAGAACCTCCCAAAATGACCTGCGAAGAACGAGGTGATTGCCCACTGGCCGATGAAACCCAAAACTCGGAAACCACGGCATCAACCCAGGTTCACCTTGTGGTAGGGCTCTCCATCGTGGCTGTTCTCCTGACCGGTGTTGTGGTTGCCATGGCATCTCGACGACTCTACCGCGAAGAGGATTGAACGCAACACGATGAAAACGGTGATGCGTTCGCATGACCATGGCCCAGCGCGTTTGGCTCTACCTCACGACCATTGCCGTTGGGTTATGGTGGTCCGCGACGTCCGGCGGTGGTGCGGTCGCGGAAACGCACGCAGAGTGGCCGGTCAACCTGTGGTGTTGGGCGGTTTTTGCACGCATCTACGCCACCACCGACCGCGTTGAGCGAATCGAAATGGTGACCGTCGTCGCCCTTGCAACGCCGATGGAACTGTTTTTTTCGGAAGTTTGGTTGATTTACGAATACCAGCGAGATTTCATGCCGCTCTTTGTCCCAGCCGGTCATTACTTTCTTTTCGACCTCGGCCGGAGAGGTGCGAACCAACTTCGAGAACGCTGGGCCATGCCCCTCCTTCTGCCGTTCGTTCCGCTCGTTGCGTACGGCGCCCTCACCGGCGGAGACACATCGGGTGTCATCATGCTTGTTCTGGTCTTGGGGTTCACGGCTTGGGGGCCACAGCCTCGCTTGTACGCCACGATGGCTTGGGCGGCGTTGGCGATGGAATTGTGGGGCACGCATTTGGGCAACTGGACCTGGGCAACCAACGTGCCCTGGACCGGACTCACGGCCTGGAATCCGCCGCTCCTCGTTGGAGCGTTCTACTGTCTTGGCGACCTCCTTGTCAACCTGTGCGTTGCTAAGTTTGAAGGGGAACGGCATGTCGAGGTCATAGCATGACGGGCGCCGACGAGTTGCGGAAGCGCCGTGAACAAGAGGCGCTGCGAATCCGCACTGCGTTGAACCGCCAACGGGGCGAACAACGTGCAAACACCAAGGGTGGTGAAGGCACGGTCGCCTTTGTTGAAGAGCGGAAATGCATCGGATGTGACCAATGCACCATCGTCTGCGATGACGACGCCATTGAACTCTACCACGTGGATGTTCGCAGCCCCTTGATGACGGTCGAGAGCAATCGGAAAGCGAAGATTGTCCGAGACGCTTGCACCGGCTGCCGCCTCTGTGTGCTGGCTTGTCCAACCGATGCGATTACGATGATCGACCGATGAGGTGAAACCATGTCAAAGAAGGGAAAAGATGCAACTGCTCAACGCTTTGGCGGTGAGTTTGGACCTTACCGAAAGCCAGGAACGAGCGGCGTGAGTTTATCCACGTTCAAGACGCTGGTTTGGACCTCGAACATCGGAGGTTTGATTCTGGTAGCGCTCGCATTGGAATTGCTCTTTGTTCAGCAAGCCTTTGGTTGGGGCTTCGCCGCCTTGGTCGGAGGAGTTGCTATCGCACTGTTCCCTTCAAACTACGAAATCGTGGGCATGGACGATGACGAAGAAGCGCAGGTTTGATGCACTCAAGCCTCAATCTGGTCGGCAACGACGGAAGCAACGCCTTGAGCGGCCTTCTTCTCGTTGACTTGACGAGCAAGGAACGAAACCACATCGAGGATTTCAATGTCGGCATAGGCTTCGTCACCTTCGAACTTCAGGCACTCAAAGTGAGACACACACTTTGGACAGGAGGTGAGCATGGTGTCTGCTCCCGTGGCTCGGACTTCTTCCATGCGCATGACGCGGAGTGAACGAGCGTTTTCGTTGCACGACATCATGCTCGATACACCGCAGCACATGGCGTCTTCACCATGGTGTTCCATCTCAACGATTTCCACACCTTCAACGGCGTTGATGAGTTCACGAGGCTCGTCATAGATGCCCATCTGGCGGCCAAGACGACAAGGATCGTGGTAGGTCACCGTCGTTTCCTCGGTTTTGAGGGCCATGTCAAAGCCTTGCTCGATGAGGAATTCGGTGGTGTGCATGACCTTGACATTCTCCAGTTCGTAATCTCGAGCAAAGGTTCTGAAACATTCTGCACAGGAAGATACGAGGGTATCGATACCGGATTCGTTAATTTTCCGTTGGTTGTACGCCTTCAATTTCTCAAAGACTTCGTCGAGGCCCTGCCATTTCTGGTCGTGACCGCAGCACTTGAGGAAGTCGCGTCCGAGATAGGCCACATCGGTGCCCATCTCATCAAACAGCGTGAAGGCGGCCGTCGTGGTGTCGCCGAGATTCATCGTGCCTTCGTTGACGTGAGAGAAGACCATCTCCTGGTCGAGGTAATCAACGCAGCCGGGGTAGTAACCAACATTGGAGGTGATGGGGTAGTCCTTGGTGGCGATGAAATCCTCGTCTGCAGCCTCTTCTGCCTCAGCGTTGAGAACAGCTTGCAACACCGTGTGAGGGATTTCTGCTTGAGGTCCACCAACGATGAGGCTTCGCCGAATATCGACATAAGAGTCGTAGTTCACCAATTGCGGACAGGCGTTGGTGCAGGCCGTACAGGTGAGGCAAGAATACAGCGGAACGCCATCGTCTTCGTTGTTCCAAGAGTTGTAGATGATGTTGAGTTTATCGCCGCCATTGAACAAGCGGACAGGGCAAGCATCGTCGCAGAGGTCACAGCCGTAACACTTGTTCATCTCGAATTCGTATCCGCGGGCCATGTAACGAAGGAGAACGAAGACCAGC
>JAUREJ010000034.1 GCA_030827475.1 Candidatus Poseidonia sp. | reverse complement strand
CTCGTAAGGGATTCCAACCTCTCCGCCTACCAAGATTTGAGTTTCTTCGTGCGGCCCTCGGAAAAAGAAATGGAGTACATCACACAAGTGGATGCCTCCTTTTACGCCTTGGTGAGCGAACTTGAGGACGAGGAGATCAAAACAGGCGCCCCTCCTCTCCATCAATGGGTTTTCAATGAACTTGACGAACGCAAACCACCTGGCCGAGAGGTTTCATTGGCGTGGACTGAATACCATGCCGCCAACGAGACGTTTGCAGACGCCGCACGTCGCTACTTGACATCCCGTGGCCACGCCCTCCCTTCTGGCGTTCCTGCCCCTCATCCAGGAATGATTCAAGACGCAGAGAATCCTCTCGCTTACTTGCGTCCAGTACTGGACCGTTACGTTCGTTACGGATTGATGCGGTCTGAGTTGAAATCCGACCATGAAAAAGCCCAAGATGTCATCGAACGATTGCGATTGATGGGGACGCAAATTACGGAAAAGGGAGCCCGCTCCTGCGCCTCACCCGTGAGTCGTATTCTTGCTTACTCCAGTTCAAAGGTGGAGGCGCTTTCTGAGATCATCACGACGGAGATGCAGTCCTTATCGACGGAAATACGGGCAGTGGTGGTCACGGACTTTGAAAAGACCTCGGCGACCACCCTCGTCGATGGTATTCTCGACGATGAAGCTGGTGGGGCCATTGCAGCCTTTCGACAACTCGTCAAGTGTTCTGCCGGGGATCTTTTAGATCCTGTTCTGATGACGGGAAGCACGGTGCTCGTTGATGACGATCTGTGCGAGCGCTTCCTTGACTCTGCAAGGAATTGGGTGACTGAAAACGGCCTCAACATCGAGTTTGAGGCCGTTCCGTTTGAGATGTATTACGAGATCAAAGGTTCAGGAAAAGATTGGATTCCGAGATATTACTCCTTGATGATCACTGAGTTTTTCCAACAGGGCCTGACGAAGTGCCTGATCGGTACACGGGGTCTTCTTGGGGAAGGATGGGATGCCTCGAAAATCAATGTGCTCGTGGATCTCACAACCGTCACCACCAGCATGAGCATCAATCAGCTTCGGGGACGTTCGATTCGGCTGGACAAAGATTGGAAGGAAAAAGTGGCCAACAATTGGGACGTCATCTGCATGGCCGAAGAGTTTGCCAACGGTTTTGCGGATTACGACCGGTTCATGGGAAAACACCGTCATCTGTACGGGGTCTGTGATGATGGCGGGATTGAGAAAGGCGTGGGTCATGTGCATGCTGCTTTTACTGAGGCCCAACCCGAAGGCATCAGCGAGGGCATGAATTTGTTCAACGAAGAAATGTTGCGAAGGTCGAGAAATCGTCCCTTGACCCGTGAATTGTGGGGGATCGGTCAACCCTTTTCCGCCAAGCCAACGGATGCGGTTGAAGTGAAGGCAGGAGGTGGATTTTCCGCTGGTTTCCCGCTGACCTCGGAGATGGTCAAATGGAGCGATGAATCCTTGATTGAAACGATGTCCAATGCGGTTAGCGGTGCCCTGATTCACCTCGGCCATCTTTCGAAAAAGTGCAGGCCGGACGGTGGTTCAAGAGGCGGGGGTTGGGTTCGTATGCACCTACGCCACGGAACGGAGGAGGAATCAGCGATCTTCAGCAAAGCCATGAACGAAGTGCTGGGGCCCCTGGAGAATCCCCGTTATGTGGTTTCACGCTCCTCTCGCTTTGTGACGGAAAATTGGTTGAGTAAATTGCTTCCTGAGGTGTTGGCCAAATACGCTCGTGGTGTTCGTACTTCGGTGGTGATGTACCACGCCATTCCGTCGGTCCTCGCAAGTAAACGTGAACATGCTGATGTGTTCCTTCAATACTGGCAGCATTATTTCGGTCCAGCTGAGTTGTTTTACGCTCGGAACACCGACGGCAGGCAACGACTTGAATCCATTCGAGAAAACGGGTTGGTGCCTTTTACGAACACGCATCGGAAGCAAATTTTCCTATGAGCACGCTGGGCATGTCAACTGGTTGCCCTTGCAACCTTCACAAAACCGTTCTCTGCAGGAAAAACACCGGAAATCAAAGAGCGTTACGTTTCGGTTGCAACCGGGGCTTCCACAGCGTTCGCCCGAGGATGAAGTGCCTTGGTTTTCCTCGTTGATGTTGGACCAGAAACCCGCACTTGCCCCCCCAGTCTTCGTCTTTGGCGCCGAGCCTGATGCTGAACTATTCGCGCTTAACGGTGCAGTCACCGCCCGAAGGCCCAACACCGATTGGACGTATGGGGTTTGGAAGAACGGAACAGAACTCTTCTCTCCCGCTGCAAACCAAGAAGCAAAATGTTTGGCTGCTTGTTCGGTGCTCATGCCTTCAATCTCCTGCATCGAAATTGCCCGTAGAAATGAATCGTATCGCGCCTTGTTGACGTTGGAGAAGTTGGCGAATTTTCTGCGCTGTTCAGTTGGCTCGGTTGAACCTGTCTTCTTCCCCTTCTTCATCTCATAGAGGATGCAACCAAGCAAAATAAACGGAAGCAAAACGAGAACGAAGGGGCCGATTTGAATCGCCAAGACCACGGTGAAAACGAAGGCCTCAGAGATGATTCGGATGATTGTTTTGATAGGAGACGCCTTGTTTGGTTGCTCCATTTTCATCGCTCCTCTGGGGTTGGCCATGGCGCCGTCTCCAAGCGCCATGGCCGGTGGGGTCGGGAGATGGCGTAGCCGTTGTCACTGTCCGAAGACTCCACTGGAGACGAAATAGACTTGATTAGGGTGGTTGATAAGCGTTTACCCGCGAGAAACAATCCGTAAAGGGAGATGTTCACTTCCCGCAAGGGACGAAGATGATTCGACCTCTCTCGCCACTCCCATGCGCCGTTCAAGTTCGAGATGAGGCCTCGAGAATTGACGCGCCTCACTCAAGTGGCTTGGAGAACCGTAAATGCCGATGGGTTGAATTTCATTGTCCCAGGACGTTTCTTCGTCGTAGATTGCGGAGACTCGAACCCACTCATGCTCGTTTTTTTGCATTTCTTTTGCGCGAATCGTCAACTTGTGACGCCGATAAATAGCGATCAATTGCGACCGTGGCATGGCCTGTGGGCACAGCATCAGTATTCGGCCACCTTGCTCCCAAAACGAGCACGGTCCCAGATGTTCGTCTTCGACCAGCCGCATCGCTCGTTCCATGGCTTGTTGACCAATGCCCCAAGATGAAGGAAGCCAAAAGAGCATGACTGAACGGTCCTTCGTGCCGTGTACGTGCGTACTTACTTCAAGCATGAATTGAGGCTGATCGGCGTCTTTCCCAATCTCTCCGGTTTCCTTGTCGGCTTTCGCCTTTTGAGGTCCTGCCCCAGCATCAGCGATTTCTCGATGGGGGGTTTGCGGGGCTTTGAGGGGGATGATTGGAGCCCCCTCTGCTCGATAAACGGCGTCGAGAAGGTCCTGAACGGGCTGCTCAAGTGAAGCGAGCGGCACGATCGTGCACTGGTGCAATGAACTGCCATGAAGCGACCCGGGTAGGCGGATGATGCGCCGCGTGTCTGCGGTCACCCTGGTGTCGACTTCAAGGCCGGCGTCAAGCACCCGTTGAAGCAAGGCAGAACGTAGTGCACGAACTTCTTGTTCTCGCTCTCTCGGGTCGGGAATGGAAAAAACACGCCGGTCTTTATCTCTATAGAACATGTGGAAGCCTTTGCTCCCCGAAAACACGGCGTGAAGGAATTCAAGGTCTTCATGTTCCATCACGTGGGCATGGAGCTTCAAGGCAGTCACCTTTGCTTCCTCGAGACGTTCCATACAGAGGGGTGGGCAATCGATGTCAAAGACGATCAGGTGGTCGAGCAAGATCGGAGCAGGGGCTTCAACGTCGCTCAAACGAGGAAGGCCGATGGGGTCCAGCCACGAAGAGGTGGACACGAAAAGGTCGGTGGGGAATTGCCCCTCGAAGGCTTTCATGAGCGTCGCATGGTCGCGAACGCGTCGTTTGCTGGTGTTCCATTTGCCGTTGCGATTTCTCCAACGGAATTGGTGTTGTGTTGGTTTTTCAAGCCAAGAGAGGTCGACCTTCGAGCTCGTGTAATGGAGCTCAAACACGTCGGTCGATCCCTCGGACATGGTGACCTCAACGAAGGCCAGCAGCCTTGAGGGATTCAAGCAACACCGCACCAAGCTCGGAGGGGTCCTTGGCACACGCAATGCCGGCGGCTGCGAAAGCAGCGAACTTCTCTTCTGCGGTTCCCTTCCCGCCCGAGATGATGGCGCCAGCGTGGCCCATGCGCTTGCCGGGGGGTGCGGTTGCACCGGCGACAAAGCCCACGATGGGTTTGGTGACGTTTTCTGCGGCCCATGCAGCGGCCTCTTGTTCGGCATTTCCGCCGATTTCACCGATCATCACGATCGCTTCGGTTTGTTCGTCCGCTTGGAAGGCGGCAAGGCATTCGATGAATCCAGTACCGTTGACCGGGTCGCCCCCAATGCCGACGCACGTGGATTGACCCTCACCAATGCTCATTGTCTGGGCCACGGCCTCGTACGTGAGCGTACCGGATTTTGAAACGATACCAATGCGGCCTTTGGCGTGGATGTGGCCGGGCATGATGCCGATTTTGGCACCACCGTTCTCGCCGGGGGTGATGATGCCGGGGCAGTTGGGCCCAATCAAGCGGACGCCGGGCCGGTTTTCCACGAAGGCGACGGCCTTGACCATGTCCAAGGTTGGAATCCCTTCGGTGATGCAGACCACGACGCCCTCGCCCTTGATGGTATCAAAGGCATCAGCCGCTTCCATGATGGCTTCGGCAGCGAAGGGGGGTGGAACGTAGATGACGGTTGCATCCGCATCGGTTTCCTTGATGGCGTCAAACATGGAATCCCATACCGGGAAGGCTTTGCCTTGGAGGTCCACGGTTTGCCCGCCCTTTCCGGGGGTGCAGCCGCCGACGATATTGGTTCCGTATTCGACCATTTTGTCTGCGTGAAACATTCCTTGCTTTCCAGTGATGCCCTGAACGAGCACCTTTGCGTCTTCTTCAATCCAAATCGCCATCAGTTTCCACCTCCAATCAGGTTCACAATTTTCTGAGCACCTTCTGCCAAGTCGTCGGCGGGGTGGATGTTGAGGGTTGAGGCTGCCAAGATGGCTTTTCCTTCATCGACGTTGGTGCCAGCGAGGCGGACCACCAGCGGGACCTCGAGCGAGAGTGCCTCGGTGGCGGCGATGACGCCACGTGCGATGATATCGCAACGCATGATACCGCCAAAGATGTTGACGAGAATGCCCTTGACGTTGGGGTCTTCAAGGATGATGGAAAAGGCGGTCTTGACCTGCTCTTCGTTTGCGCCGCCGCCAACGTCAAGGAAGTTTGCGGGCTCGCCGCCGTACAGTTTGATGACGTCCATGGTGGCCATGGCAAGACCAGCACCGTTGACCAAACAGCCGATGTTCCCGTCGAGTTTGACATAGGACAGACCCGTCTCTTTTGCACGAATTTCGACGTCTTCTTCCTCAGAAAGGTCCCGAAGGTCGTCCCAAGCTTTGTGCCGGAATTCAGCGTTTTCATCAAAGGATACTTTGGCGTCTAAGGCGATGATTTGTTCATCCGAGGTTCTGACCAGCGGGTTGATCTCGAGCATCGAGCAGTCGTTGGCGACGAACATCGTGTACATCGAGGTCAGCGATTTTACAAACGCTTTGTGAGCAGCGCCCGTAAGGCCAAGGGCGAGGCCGAGGTCGCGCTTTTGGTAACCCAACAACCCTGCGTTGGGGTCGACGGAAATCTTGTGAATTTTCTCTGGCGTGGTTTCAGCCACGTGTTCAATGTCCATGCCACCTTCCGTTGAGGCCATGATGAGAACGGATTTGTTTTCTCGGTCGACGAGGATGGCGAGGTAATACTCGTGAGCGATGTCGCAGCCGGCCTCGATGTAGAGGTTGTTGACGACCTTGCCTTCATCACCGGTTTGGATCGTCACGAGCAGGTTACCGAGGATGTTGTTGGCGTAGGTGTCGACGTCCTCTTTGGAGAAGGCGATTTTGACGCCGCCGTCCATCACGTGTTCCCGCGTTACTGGATGGTACAGCGTCCCCTTTCCACGCCCACCGGCGTGAATCTGTGATTTGACGGCAACGACCTTGCTTCCGAGGTGGTCGTAGGCCGCAAGGGCTTGGTCAACGCTTGTACAATGGACGCCCTCCAGAACCGGAACGCCGTTGGCTTTGAGCAGAGCTTTTCCCTGATATTCGTGAATGTTCATGCGACTCTCCAACCTTTCCCACCGGAAAGCCGTCTTTGAACACTTTGATGCCGGCCTTTCCCGAACATCCAGAGGGTTGTTTTCATATCCGTGGTTCGGGAGGCTGGTGCATGCAGGTCGTTGTGCTGGCCGGAGGGGTCGGGTCCCGTTTGCGGCCTTGGACAAAGACCGTACCCAAACCTTTGCTGCCGGTTTTGGACAAGACGTTGCTCGAGCACGTGGTGCGCTGTCTGCCCGAGGGATTGGTTGACGAGGTTGTGGTTGCCGGTGGCTACAAGGTGGACCAAATCGAACAACACTTCAACGCTAGCGATTCACCTTTCGATGTTCGGATCGTTCCCGAAGATGAACCGCTTGGGACGGGTGGCGCTTTGGGCAATTGCAGAGATGTGGTCAGCGGGACTTTTGCTTGCTTTAACGGCGATATCGTTTCCTCGCTTGATGCTTCTCAACTGCTGGCTTTGCATCACACGAACCGTTCAGTGGGAACACTTGGGTTGTGGGAGGTTGAAGACCCGACCCGGTTCGGCATCGTGGGTTTAAACGAATCAAATCACATCACCCGTTTCAAGGAGAAACCATCGCCGGAGGAGGTCTTTTCCAACCTCATCAATGCCGGGTCGTATATTTTTGAAGACGATATCTTCGATTGGATGCCCGAAGGACGCCACTCTATAGAGCGAGATGTTTTTCCAAAACTCGCTGCCGAAGGTTTGTTGAGCGGTGCTCCCTTTGAGGGATACTTCATCGATGCAGGTACGCCCACAGCATGGAACCAAGCCGTTGAAGCCTCCATCCTTCACCAGCGATTTGACAAGGGTTTGTTGCACGGCGATGCGCCGTCGTGGTACGCTGATGAGGCGACGGTTCAGGCGGTCCACCCAAACGCTCGGGTTGTCAACAGCATGGTTTCGGAAGCCTGTTCAATCGGTTCATCGGAAATTCGCTCCTCCACGCTTCTCGTTGGGGCCAAGGTTGGCGATGCTTGCACGTTGGAGGGTTGCTTGTTGGGCCGGAGGGCGGCCATCGGCGAAGGGTGTACGCTTCAAGACGTGATGGTTGACCACGAGAGCGTCGTACCGCCGTTCACAACACTCAGTGGCGGGTCTTGGCCACGCTGAGCAAAAGGGACCTTCCAACGTTGATGTTTGGGAAACAAGCAAAAAGACACCCCTTCACGAAGGTTCATGGCCCGCCCCTTGGTTGTTGTCAACTTCAAAACCTACGCCACCGCATCCGCAGAAGCTGCCGAAGGGCTTCTCTCTGCGATGGAGGCAGTCGCAAACGGTCCTGCAACCGTGGTCGCTGCCGTTTCTGCATTCGACCTCGCCCTGCTCGCCCAACGGTCCGAGAGCGTCCATGTTTGGTCCCAGCATTTGGACCCCGTTGGCTTGGGAGGGTTCACGGGTTGGCTTGAACCCCAAACCGCTATCGCCCGAGGCGCCACGGGTTCGCTCATCAACCATGCCGAACACAAGGTCGAACTGGATCATGTGAAACGCCTTCTTGAATTGCTCCCGGAGGGTTTCCCGGTGTGTGCCTGTGCTGCTGATGTTGCGGAGGCTCGTGCGCTCGCTAAACTCAACCCGACCTACATCGCTGTCGAACCGCCTGAACTCATCGGCGGAGACATCTCGGTCACCACCGCTGACCCTTCCATCGTCACCGATACGGTTGCCGCCGTCAAAGCAGTGAACCCTTCGGTTCGAGTGCTGTGCGGTGCAGGGGTCAAAAACGGAGCAGATGTTGCGAAGGCCATCGAATTGGGCGCCGAAGGGGTCCTCTTGGCCAGTGGCGTCACGAAGGCCACCGATGTTCAAGCGGTCCTGAGCGATTTGGTTTCCTTGCTCTGAAGCACGTCCAGCAGTTCACGTTCCTGAACTTTTTTCGCTTGCTTGAGTCCCTTCCCAGCGGGGCACAGGTCTCTATAGGTGCATCCATCGCATGTTTTCGCCTCCTTGGCGAGGGGAATTGTCTTGAGGCTCGGATCGCTTTGCCAGCATCGCAAGAGCCACTTCATTTCTTGAAGGTCATGTTGCACGAGCCCATCGGCTTGTGCGAGGAGTCGTCCGTTGACCTCAAGGTGGTGCTCCATCCACCGGCGTCGATGCCATCGAATCACCTTCACTCGGTACGCACTGGCTTCATTGGGAAAGCCGGGTTGCGCCATGGCCCATCGGACCATCAGGAGGTGCTCGATTTGCTGTGCCATGCTTTGCTGGGAGGGGGATCGAAATTGGAGCCGAACCAAGGTCCACCTTTGTTGATGGTAATACGCCAAATCAGGAGCCGTAAACATCCGAACGCCGTTGATGTCGATCCCGTCCAACCTTTCGAAGTATGCCCATCTCGTCGCTGGAGATTGCATCACGGGACGAAGGCCCATGCTCTGTTCAAGCGTCTCAAGTTGGTGCACCCCTCGTTGGAGTTGGATGGCGAATTTTGGAGAGGTCGCCTTCAGGTTGCTCGCCTCCATGACGTCGCAAAGTCGCCGTTTTAGACGCTGCTCACGAAAAGGCGCGGTCCACACGGTGCCCACAAAGTGGTCTTCCAGAAAGTCGGTCCATGTCAACCGCATGGCCGAGACCATGGCATCGTCCATGGTCGGTCGACGCTGCATTCCGATGCGTTGTCCACCAGGAGCGGTCGCCCCGGTCATGAGCTTGGTAGCGTAGGTCTTGACCCACGCACGAGGGCAGTCGTTCAACAAGCGAGAACTGGTTTGGCTCCAATGCAGGTCCGGGTTCATACCCCGGGAGAATTACGCCTATGCACATAACGGTCGTGGTGGTCAGAAGACGCCGAGTTCCAACACGTTGATGGTGACGTTGACGGCCATCCACAGGGCGATGGGTGTCAGCACCCATCCAACAAATTGTGCGAAGACTTCGCCACCGAATTTTCCGAACAAGCGTGAGAACGGACCGCCCCATGACGCCACGATACGGAGCAGAAGGACGACAAAGCCGCCCGTGAAGGTGAGGAGGAACAAAAAGAACACCGCCCAAACCCAGCCCATGCCACCGACGAGGGCTGTGGAAGCCACCGCTTGAGGGTAGAGGTGCGGGAACGCCAGCCAACCAAACCAGCCGAGCCAAACACCGAGGAGCACGTCCCGGTTCATGTCAACAGGATCGCGCCAATCTTGGAAGCCCTTGGGGAAGCGTCCGTGAATCAATTTCCCAAGGACTTCCGCCTCGTAAGGAGCGCCTCGTTTTGCCGTCACCAAGCACATCTCCAACATCCAGACCATCATCACGATGTCGAGTATGAACCGCACCGACATGCCAGCGGGCAAAAGGGCAAGCAGGAGAGCGGGTAGATTGACCATCACGATGCCTGCTCCAGAGGCTGCGATGATCGACGCCCACAACAAGCCCGGGGGGAGGGGTTCTTCCGGAGCGGTCCATTCCTCGCGAGGCAGCGCCAAAAAGAGCAGGAAAAGTCCGGGTCCGAAGAACAGCGAAAAGTATGCGCCTACCGAGGTGGGGCCAGCGGAAACGATACCGTCAACAGCCTCAACGATGTCCAACATGGCGGCAGATGAAGGTTGGGAAAACGTGACGTGCATCCCCGGGTCGAGAATGACCACAGCATCGGAAGGTCCGGTGGGTAAGCTCTTGGAGAAGGCGCTGTCCGTATCAAGGTAGACCTTCCATGTGGCGTTGGTTGCCGCTGCAAGACCCGCAGCATCGGTCTGTCGCGCATCTTCGCCTGTCACGATATGAACAACGTTCACCCGCTCACCGAGCTGGTCGAGACTCCGGTTGAATTCCTTGGCCTGGGTCAAACTTTGCTCGGAGCCGGGAAGGACCGTCCCGATGATGAGGGCTTCGTAGCCATCGAGCAATTCCGTGACAGAGATGGTGGATCCGTCCAGTGCCGTTAATTCTGCATCTGTCGCCTTGGTGTTGTCAAGAATGATGGCGTCGGCCCCCAAATTGGGTTGGTCAAACACGGTTGGCAGCGTGAGCAAGGCAAGAACCAGCAATGCACCGAGGATCGGGAGCGGGAGCAATAAACCACCACGGAAGGCGTTGGCAACATAACCGAGCAGGGCCACGACGGTGGTGAGGGATAGCCAGAGGGGAGCGTTTGCGAAGCCTTCGTCCCCTTTCGTCACTTCGAACCGGAGGATACCTTCAGCGTGACAATCGCTGTTCAAATCACCGGCGACGGTACGCAAACAAAACTGCAGGTTCAGTTCACCAACGGGCAAGGCTTTCGCCCCAGACCACGTGTAAACCGTGGTGTTCCCTCCCAAATCACGGGTCATTCGGATGCGTCCTGCGCTGGTTTCAACCAAGTACTCACCGTCTCGAATGGATTTCTCGGTTGACATCAAGGGTCCCCAGATCTCCCATTTTTCGTCCCTAAGGTCTTCCAAGCCCCAAGGCAGTTTGTGTTCAAGTTCGACGTGAGCGAGCCTTGATGCGTCCACCAAAATACGAGCCTCGGGTTGATAGAGCACGCCTTCCATGACGATGCCACCGCTGTTGTGTTCAAAGCCGCCCCACTGCACCCGGGCTTGGGTGCCGATGCACTGGTGGTCAACCGAGACGCTGAGGGTGATGACGTCGCCTGGAGCGAGGCTCAAGGTGACGTTTTGCACCTCCCCGGAGAAGTTCATGGCGTCGTTCTCAGCCGTAGTGTCGATGACTTGGTTCACGGATGCGGCGTAGATTTCGCTCCCACCAACGCTGACCGTGTAGGAGAGGGTGGTGCTGGAGTCGACCAACGTTTGGCGGGTGCAGGTTTGGGGGCCTCCACCGCCCTCGAGAATGGCCGAAAAATACACGCTCATCAGGACGTTTGCTTCCACCGGTTGCTCTACCGGCGGGCTTTGAAGCGTAAAGACCGGAACGGGGCCGTTTGGGGTCACGCCGGTCGTGAAACCGCCAACAGCCGAGTCGGTTTGGTCTCGTTGCAACACGGCTTCTTCAACGTTGGCGCCCTCAACAAAAAGGCGCTCGTGCGGAATCACGTTCCATTCAACGAAACCGGGCTCGTACGTCGGGCTGGTGTTGGCCGTGACCGCCGTGGAGGCGCCGACGAGAAGGAGCAGACAGAGCGCCCCGATGGCCCATGACCGACGCCCCATGATTCAACGAAAGCGTTCCTCTTCAAGAAGCCAATGCACCGATGAACTGCTTCAGGACAAGGACAGATAGGCGCCCATCAAGACGACACCACCGGTGATAGCGAGGGCGTTGACCGACCCCTTGGAAAGGTAACCTCGGTTCTCCAACAAGGCACCCAAGTAACTGTCGATTTGGCAGCCCAACCAGCCGATGAGCGCCAGCACAGCGGTGAGTTGCATCGCTTCGGCCTCGCTGGTGTCGACCGTCCACCACCACGCCAGAGCCGTCAGCAGAGCGACGACGCTTGAGCCGACTGCGGCGGCCAGCTGGCCGTTGGGTGAAAAGCCCCCGTTTTCGCCTTGCTGGCAGGGTTTGAAGGTCGTGATCATCCTGACGCGTGGGTCGAGACAACCGATTTCGCTGGCGAAAGTGTCCGAAGCGGCCACCGCAACGGCAGCACCAAAAATCCAAACGACGTTGGTCCAATCCTCGGAAAGATAGGCGTAGATGCAGATCAATCCGGGGATGGCGCCGTTGGCGACCACGTTGGTCCAGCCCCGGTGACCGTCGCTCGATTCGCAAAGGCCCAACGCCGTCTTCTCTTCAAAGCGCCACTTCGTTGCTTTATGCGAACTCAGCAAGAATCCCAGCAAAATCAACAACCACGTCCAATGGCCCAAACCGCCGACGATGAGACCGAGCAGTGCAGCGGCTTTTGAACCGGTGGCGTCGAGCATTCGAGCCCGTGAAGAGAGGACGAGGAGGAGGGCAACCAAGCCCAAGGTCACAACGAGATTCCCCGTGTTTGGACCGCTGACGAACACATCCATGCCAAGGCACCTCAGGTGAGCAAGTCAACATGCCCTAACCTCTCCAACCGCCTTGGGTTTTTGAAGCCATGACACGATTATGGCTGGGATCTTCCTGCTTTCGGGCCGAAAACAACCGTGGGTAAACATCGCAGAATGCAGACCCACAGGGCAACGATCATCACCACCAACCAAGCGAGTTGCAAAGCGATGGCCAATCCACTCTCACTCTCCGACAGCAGCATGCTCACGCCCCACGACGACCCGTTCCAGAGCGCATGGCCGAGCATCGCAAAGAACAGACCCGCTCCGATGGTTGTCGGCATTGGCCAGGCATGGGATTGATGTCGGGTTAACATCCGAACCATGCGGTCGGAGGGCACGGTGGTCCAGGACGACATGGAGACGGCCTTTCCTTGTTTGTCGTACAGCACCCAATTGGCGTTGGCTTCCTCGGCCAAATACGCCCCTCTTCCAGTGAGCGAACCCCCGTTGCGGCGTTGCAACCAGCATCCGATGGCGTATCCTGTCAAACCGGTCCACATCGCATGGCCCGGAATCGAACTGATGCCGCGAAGCACGGCGGTAAACAAGTAGGAAACGCTGCTGTACTCGCCAAGAAGTGCCATGAAGATGTATTGAGCGTTCTCGAGCAGCGCGAAGCCAAGCCCAACGGTTGAGCCCACGTAAAAGCCGTGTTTTGGCGAGAGAATCAGTCGGCTCAGGGCGAGGACGGCCAAGCCCTTGCTCAACTCTTCGCCAACGGGCGCGGAGATGAACAGCACGATGCCCTCGCCCAACGTCCCCACGGCAGCGGCGTCGAGTCCGAACGGTGCGATCATGACCGGCGTGAGCACGGAATTGATGATGATGGCGGGAACGGTTGACAGCATGCCTGCTGCCAGCATCCATTCAGCGTCACGCCGGGCGATGTTGATGCCCAGATGCCGGCTGGTGATGGACCACCATGCAAAGACGGGCGTCGCAAAACCGATGAGCCAAGCGGGAAGGACGACAAGCACGGCCAAGAGCACCGACCCAAGGTTCGGTCCGGTGAGCATCAAGGGCAACAAACACACCGTTGAAACACCGACGCCGAGGATGAAGAGCAACCAGAGGTGCTTGGGTCTCGGCATTTCAAGGGGGGCGGTCGAACGGAAGAGGTGATGTTGGACCACGGTGGGGACGGGTGAGCGAACGACGTGGCCTCCTGCGAGTGCATGAACGCCTCCTCCTCCGGGATGCGGGTACGCGTGGACGGTGTGGGTCAAACTCGGACGACGAAGGTAGAAAAAAAGCGCCAGCAACGGTGAGAGGCAGAGGCCGCCAATGAACGTGTAGGCCGGCTCCATCGGCCCCCAGGTGCCGTTGAGGTCACCGTCGATGAAACCAGCTGCGATGAAGACCCCGATTTGGGCGATGAAAAAGCACACCAGAACGAGTCCCAACATGGAACGTACCGTCTGCCAGGGCGTTGAGGCTCGCCAAACCGTGAGGTTGTCAGGGACCGGGCTGAGCGGGATGAAGTTGGGCTGCTGCGGTTGAAGCGCCCCCTGCATCTTAACCACCGAATTGAAGTTGTACCCGCTCAGTTCGCCCATCAATCGTCACTGAAAAACAGCATTCGGCAGAGGCCATCATCATTGCAGGTACACCATGCACGAGGTCCACCTTCATGAACGGTGGGGATAAAACGGCGATTCATAAGGGCGCGTTGACCTCAATCTTTCATGGAATGGTTTGCTGCAGCCTTCGCTCCCCGGCTTGACCACAAAGGGATGTCAACCCCGTCGTATGCGGCTCGGTGGTGGCTTTTGGCTTGCACCGGACTCTCGGCCCTTTGGTCCTGGCAGGCCACTGACGGGTTCTTCGTGATGGCCGCAGCCCTCACGGTCATGGTGGCTACACCGCTGCTCACGCTTGGCTGGTACCTCATCGGTCTCGTGTCCGCCCGCATCCCTGCTCGCTATATTCTCGCGAAGGCCGAACATGCCCACCAAGCTCGACTCGTGCGCAAGGCTGCTGAATCCACGCAGCCCTGAGCGCCTTCGACTCTCAGTTGAGGAAACCGTAGGTCCAATCGTGGGGCGGAGCGAAGGTTTCCTTGATGGAACGCGGACTGACCCAACGCAGCAAATTCAGCGGGCTTCCTGCTTTGTCGTTGGTTCCGCTTCCACGGGCGCCTCCAAAGGGTTGCTGGCCCACAACAGCGCCCGTTGGTTTGTCGTTGATGTAGAAATTGCCGGCGCTGTAACGCAGGGCTGCGAGAGCGGTCTCGATGTGCCGGCGGTCTTGGGCGAAGATAGATCCGGTTAGCGCGTATTCCGAGGTGGCGTCGCACAAGGCCAACGTCGCCTCATAGGCATCGTCTTCGTACACGTGAACGGAGAGCACCGGGCCAAAGATTTCCTCGGCCATCGTTTCGCTCTTCGGATCGTTGCACAGGATGGTGGTCGGTTGGATGAAGTAGCCGATGCTGTCGTCGTAGGTTCCTCCAGTGACGATTTCGCAATCCGGGTTGGCTGCTGCACGGTCGATGTATCCGGTGATGTTGTCAAACGATTTGCGGTCGATCACGGCACCGAGGAAGTTCTTGAAATCGCTCACATCGCCCACGGTGATCTTGTTGACTTCGGCGATGTAGTCGTCTTTGATGGCATCCCAAACGGAGCGTGGGACATAGACGCGACTTGCAGCACTGCACTTCTGGCCTTGGAATTCAAAGCCGCCTCGCAGCATGGCCACCAGCAAGGCTTGGCGGTCGCAGTCGGGGTGAGCGACGATGAAGTCCTTCCCACCGGTTTCACCGACGATGCGCGGGTAGGATTTCAGGTTCTCGAGGTTGTTGGCGACATCACGCCACATCTGGCGGAACACCGCGGTGCTTCCAGTAAAGTGAATACCTGCTAACTCGGGATGCTCGAGGCACATGTTACCGACCAACGAGGCTTTTCCGGGGACGAAATTGATGACGCCCGGTGGAAGCCCGGCGTCCATCATCAAGCGCATCAAGCGGTAATTCGAGACGTAGGAATTGCGAGACGGTTTCCACACGCCGACATTACCCATGATAGCGGCGCTCGAGGGGAGGTTGGCGGCGATGCTGGAGAAATTGAACGGCGTGACCGAAAACACGAAGCCTTCGAGGGGGCGTACTTCGCTGGAATTCCACATGCTCGATGGCGAAATGGGCGGCTGAAGGTCTTCGTAGATCTGCCGTGCGTAATCGGCATTGAAGCGCCAAAAGTCAATGAGCTCGCATGCCGAATCGATTTCGGCTTGGTGGCAGGTTTTCGACTGGTTCAACATCGTGGAAGCGTTGATTTCTGCTCGGCGTGGTCCTCTGAGCAATTCGCTGGCTTTCAGGAAAATCGCAGCACGGGCCTGCCAAGGCATGGTGGACCACATGGTGTGTGCATGGAGCGCAGAATCAATGGCGGCTTGCACCTCTGTCTCGCCGGCCATGTGGACGCGTGCGATGACATGGCCGTGGTTGTGGGGCATGACCTGCTCAACCACGTCGCCGGTGAACACTTCTTGGCCGTTGATGATGCACGGGATTTCGAGGACCTCGGCTGACTGACGCTTCAGTTCAGCCTCGAGGTCAGCACGCTCCTTGCTGCCGGGCAGATAGCCGAGCACAGGTTCGTTCACGGGTGTGGGCGGTGTAGGGATACTGTTCACCATGTCCTGCCCTCGCTGACGGCGATTCTTGAACCTCACCCATCGGTCGCCATGGTACCGAAGGCACCGAGTCCTGCCATTTTTTTCGCCGTTCAGGCTATCGATACAGGTGAGCGTGCTTGGCCCTCACCTTGGCGATTTTGGGCCCAACGACGGCAGCACAGTAGCCTTGGAAGGGGTTACGTGCGTAGTAATCGTGGTGTTTTTCTTCGGCGATGACGAAGTTCAACGGCTCTTCCAAGGTGGTCACGATGGGGTCCTCGTACACCTCCGCCATGGCGACGATGGTGTTCTGGGCGACCAAGCGCTGGTCGTCGCTCATCGGCATGATGCACGACCGGTATTGGGTTCCGACATCGTTGCCTTGACGGTTAAGTTGGGTGGGGTCGTGGACGGTAAAGAAGACCTCAAGAAGGGTTTCGTAGGACACGACGCTCGGGTCAAAAACGACCTCCACGACTTCAGCGTGCCCGGTTGACCCGCTGCAGACCATTTCGTAGGACGGGTTGACCACATGGCCGCCGGCATAGGCCGGAAGAGCCGATTCAACGCCGTGAATTTGTTTGTAAGCGCCCTCGACGCACCAAAAACAGCCACCGCCGACAATCATCGTTTCCATGGTCTATGATACAGGCTTGCACCATATCAATGTTTGATTTTGAGCCAGGGTTCAACGCGAGTCAGGCCAACGATGAAATGCTATTGGTTCCTTCGGAAAAGCATGCAACGCAACCTCGCT
>JAUREJ010000033.1 GCA_030827475.1 Candidatus Poseidonia sp. | reverse complement strand
CGGGCTGGTGGCGGAAATGGGCCCCGTGGTGGCATCTTTCAAATTTGAAAACGACATCAACCTTCAGGCCATCCCTGCTCAACTGCCCTCCGGAACGGCGGTGTATGATGCTCGACTTGGGTGTACGGTCTTGTCCGATGACCGGCACAACTTGACCGTGAACATTTGGCCCAACGGAACATGCGTGGTTTCCGATTCCCGCCACGCCAATATGGTGGCCATGGCTGCCGTGTATTGGAAATCAGTCTTTGCGGACCGAGGGTTCTTCGTTGAACGCATTTGAGGTTGAGCACATGGTCTACGACGGCCCCGTGCTCGACAACCACTTCCACCTCAACCGGCGTGGTTTGTTTCTTGATGCGGCCCGTGCGTTCAAACAAGCGGGTGGGACGGACATCGTGTTGGTGCATTGTCCCGATTTTTCAGCGCCACCAGAAACGTTGGAAGGGCACAGCGAAGCTTATGCAGACACCCTCGCCATGGCCCAAAGCGTCCGAACCGAAGTCGCGTTGGGCGTTCGTGTTGTTCTGGGGCCGCATCCTGCAGCCTTTGCCCATCAATTCGAGCGGTGGGTGGCTGAACAGGGCCAATCCGGTCGTGAGCGAGCCGTTCAGAATTATCGCCATTCCATTGAAGCAGCGCTTCACTTCGTCCACGAAGGTCAAGCCCACGCCATCGGTGAGGTCGGCCGGCCTCACTGGCCGGTTTCGGATGAAATATGGGACCTGTCCAACGAGTTGCTCGAAGAGACCATGCATCTGGCGGCACAGGAAGGCGTCCCTCTGCAACTCCACGTCGAGGGCGAATCCGAGTCAACCTACCCCGACCTCGCCCAGCGAGCGGTCCGGCAAGGCATGGATTTGCTCAAGTTGGTTCGCCATTATTCCCCTCCGGATGTGCGTTCCGAGAACACCCACGGGTTGACGCCCAGTGTTCTTTGTGGGAAAGGAGCGATTGAGCGTTTGCTGGAAACTCACGAGTCGGCTCGCAACGGCTTCTTCCTTGAGACGGACTACATGGACGACCCTCGCCGGCCAGGCGCGGTTCTCGGTCCGAAAACCGTGCCCAAACGTACCCGCCAACTCCTCGATGGAGGCATGGCCGAAGAGGTGTTGTGGCACACCCACCACGACTTGCCTCTGAAGGTCTACGGGGCTTTAGAGGGCGTGTAGAAATCAACGACCGTTCGGCACAATTCTCCCATCACATTGATGAAAGAGGATTTGCTGGAAGCAATGTGAGCGCCATGCCCCGCCGTCATCGCTGGTCATTGCTTGTTGTGCTCTTGTTGTTCGGAATGCTCGCCCCTCATGGCTCCGCTCAACTCCCCACCGCACCCGGTGTCGAGATCGATTGCGAAGACAAGCAACCGGAACTCGATGTTCACCCGCTCAACGATCCGGAGGTGGTCATCACCTGCACCGTACGAAACCCTTCTTCCTTCCAAGAATCCATCAGCGTCGAAAAAGAATGGGACGGGATGGAGGTTGACATGATGCTCGAGGAAGACACCTTTGACCTCGGTCCCGATGAAGAGGAAGACTTCACCGTCACCTTCTCAGGACAAACGCGCTTGTCTGCTTCGCTTTCCTACGATTTCACCTTGGTGGCCACCGTGACCAACGTTGGAATGCTTGACTGGCCGGAAGCCATGGCGTCCAATGCAAGCGTGAGCGGTGACCTGAACATCGCCTCCTACGGCATGGTTGAGCTGGACATCTCCGACAAAAGCACGCGAACCATGGGAGAAGACGATGAGGTCAAAATCTCGTTCCAGTTTCAAAACAACGGCAACGACGACGATAAGATTCGGGTGAGCATCGCCAACGCTGCGGAACTCCAAGAGGTTGGGTTCTCTTTCCCGGGAGGCACGTTCGTCGCTGAAAACGTCGTTGAAGACGGGACCTCCACGGTTCGTGAATTGACCGTACGGGCGCCCTCGGATGTTCTTGTCGATGAACGCTACCAAGTGGTGTTCCAAGCCCAGAGCGAAAACGACGATGAGGCACCGGTCATCGAGAGCACGATTTCCATTCAACTCGAGGCTGGCAAGACCGCCGGAGGCCTTGGCGGGGGCCTTGAAGAGGTGGACAAGGACACGGTGGTCCTGTACGGCAGCATCGGAGCTGCGGTCATCTTTGGCTTGGTCTTCGTTGCAGCCTTTGCCCGTGCTCTTCGTCGCAGAGCTAATTCACAACCGATGTACGTCCCCCCCGTCGAGGTTCCCGACGAGGTCGAAGACGACGACCTTGACCTCTCCGAGTTGGACGACTTGTTCTCCGATGAAGCGGACGGCGATGACTTTGATTCACTCTTTGCCGATTTATAGGTGATTCACGGCGTCTCCCGCCCTTCCCCGTCACCGCTGAACTCGGCCGATGTGCCCCGATTTTAGGAGGAACACTCAAAGGCTTGGTGTAGCGCACTACACCTGTTCCCCAAGGGTGTTTTTCATGTTGGGACTTGAAGGAAAAACAGCGTTCGTGTTCGGAGTTGCCAGTGAAGACTCTATCGCCTGGGCGATTTGCAAGCAACTTGCGGCTGCTGGCGTCACCTTGTATTTGGGCTATCAAAAACGATTCATGAGCCGGATCTTCCAACTCAAAGACCAGCTTCCCGCCATCGGTGGTTTCTATCCTTTGGATGTGGGCTCGGACGCGACCACCAAGGAGTTCTTCACCGCTTTTGCAGCAGACCACCCCGGGAAAAAGGCGGACATCCTCATCCACGCCATCGGGTTCGCCCCTCGCTCGTGTTTTGACCGGCCCATCCTCTTCGTTGAAGACGAGGACATCAACACCGCCATGACCATCTCGGCCAACTCTTTGCAGCGGTGTCTCAAACACGCCTTGCCCTACTTGTCCGAGGGCTCCTCAACCATCACCCTGACGTATGCGGCCTCCAACCGCTTTGTCCCAAGCTATGGCATCATGTCGATGGCCAAAGCGGCTTTGGAGTGTTGGACACGGGAGTTGGCTTGTCACCTTGGCCCGGAGGGTCACCGCATCAACGCGATTTCATCCGGGCCCATACGGACGATTGCAGCCAGCGGCATACCGGGCTTTGACCGAATTCTCGACCATGTGGAAGCCAACGCTCCGCTGCGACGTAACGTGAGCCAAGACGATGTTGCAGGGGCGACCCTGTGGCTCGCCAGCCCGCTTGCGGGTGGAGTGACAGGTCAGTGCATTTACGTCGATGCGGGCTATTCGATCACGATGGTGCCGGAGAGCATCATGAACTGAGGTGATGGCATGGGGTTGACCACGGAAGACGGCAAACCTTGCGAAGGAATTGAACAAGGGCCGTTTGAGCCGATCGCTATCGTGGGCCTTGGGGCACTCATGCCCGATGCATTGGACATCGATGCCTTTTGGGACAACATCTTGAATGCGAAGATCAGCATTCGTGAATTGCCCGAAGGCCGATGGCCGGGGCCGCTTGAGCATTTTTGGAAAGAAGGTGGTCCGGGCGAGCACACCGAAGGCTACACCTATGCGAAAATCGGGGCGCTTGTGGAGGGTGCAGCGTTTGATTGGCGACGATGGCGGCAACCGCCGGGGACACTGCCCCAAATCGACCCGTGCCAGCAATGGGCGGTGACGGTTTCGGCCGACGCCATCGAGCATGCAGGATACGACGGTGACGAGCAAGACATTGACCGAACCCGAACGGGGGTGGTTTTTGCCAACGCTCTGGGCGGTGAAAACCGAAACATGTCAAACATTCGTGTGTGGTCCAACCACACAACGTCCCTCGCCAAAGAGCACGGTCTACCGGAAAACAAGGCCGCTGCGTTCCAGGACGCCGTTTTGGAAGGCACCCCGAGGGTTGACGAAGACACCATGCCCGGGGAACTGGCGAACGTGGTTTCAGGTCGCGTGGCGAATTTGCTGGATTTGCAAGGTCCCAACCACGCCATGGATGCTGCATGCGCTTCGTCGATGGCGGCTGTCCTCGATGCATGCAGGTTGTTGCAAACGCGTCAGGTCGACGTCATGCTGGCTGGTGCTGCTGACCGAACGATGGACCCGGCCACCTTTGCAAAATTTTCTGCCATCGGCGCCTTGTCGCCGACCCATTCGTCCCCATTTGATGCTCGGGCCAACGGGTTCGTCATGGGCGAGGGTGCGGGGGTCCTTGTCCTCAAGCGCTTGGGCGACGCGATTCGTTCCGGCGATGAGATCTACAGCGTGATTCGCGGCGTTGGAGGTTCCTCGGACGGCCGAGGCAAAGGCATCACTGCGCCCAGCCAACGGGGTCAAATGCAAGCCATCGCAAGAGCGTACAGCCAAGCCGGGTATGCCCCATCAAGCGTCGAATTGGTGGAGGCGCACGGGACCTCAACCAAAGTAGGGGATGCAACCGAACTTTCGACCCTCGCCAGGTTGTGGACGGGTGTTGAAGGCACCGGAAAGGTAGCCGTGGGTTCCATCAAGTCCCAAATCGGCCATCTCAAGGCGGCAGCCGGCATTGCTGGTATCTTGAAATCGGTGATGGCGCTGCACCACCGGACCATTCCTCCCAGCGCCAACTTCGAGACACCCAACCCTACCGTGGATTGGGACGCCATCCCGTTTTTTGTTCCGACCCAGCCCTTGGCCTGGCCACGCCCCGCCGACCATCCTCGCCGGGCAGGCGTTTCCGCCTTCGGGTTTGGGGGGACCAACTTCCACATCGCTTTGGAAGGGTATGAGCCCGATTTCCACGCGCCCCTGGCCGCCGAGTGGGAGGGTCGTTGGCAAGCGTACAGCGGACAGGGCGGTGCTGCTGCGCCTTCCGTGTTCGATGCCTCGATTTCGCCAACCCTCACCCATGAAGCCCTCAAAGCGATTGAGGGCGGCGTGTTGCTGCGCTCGGCACCCTCGGTCGAGGCTTTGAGCGCCGATCTGGCTTCGCTCACGTTCGCGGGCCCGTTGTTTGACGACGACCCTCGCGGTTTGCGTCTCTCCCAGGTACTTCAGGAGGCCAGCGAGGCCTACGACGTGAACCACCCTGTACGGTTGGCCTTGGTGGCGACGTCCTGGGCTGAATTCAAGAAACGGCAATCCCTAGCGGTCCAAGCGATGGGTGACAAGGAAAAGTGGGGCTTCTTGCAAGCCCAAGGCGTCTTGCTCACGGATGAGGCGGCGTTGCCTCCCGAGGCGAAAACGGTTCACATGTACCCCGGCCAAGGCAGCCAATACGTCGGCATGACCGCTGACTTGGCCAAGCGTTTCACGGCACCAGACGAGGTTTGGCGTCAAGCCGATGAGACCATGGTCGAGGTGCTCGACGGCGAAACCCTCTCCGGCTTTGTGTTGCGTTCTGACCTCACGAAAGAGGAGCGTCAAGTCGCAGAGCACAAACTCAAGCAAACCGAATACACCCAACCGGCCATGCTCACGGCCGACTTGGCCATTGAACGCACCTTGAACGCCTTCGGTCACCAACCCGACATGGTCGCAGGCCACTCCCTTGGGGAATACGCAGCGCTGATGTCATCGGGGATTTTGGACATGGACGGTGCGCTGCGGGCCGCCGCAGCGCGAGGTACCGAGATGGGGTCGGTCGTCATCGACGACAAGGGACTTATGGCGAGCGTGACCGCTCCGTACTCCGAAGTCGAAGCGGTTTTGGAGGCGACCGACGGCTATGTCATCGCCGCCAACAAGAATTCGCCAAAGATGACGGTCATCGCCGGTGAAACAGCCCCCGTCCGTGCGGCCATGGCATCGTTTGAAGCGAAGGGTTTCTCGTGCGTTGAACTCGCTACCTCGCACGCCTTCCACTCAAGAATCGTGGCTCCCGCCAACGAACCGCTGCGTCGATTTTTGGAAGATCTGGAGATTCGCTGGCCCAGCGTCCCCATCACTGCCAACGTTGACGGGACGTTTTATCCGACGAAGGGAGACGACGCCAAAGCAGCAATTTTGGAAAAACTCGCACCCCAGATGGCGTCCTCGGTGGAATGGACCAAGCAGATTGAGACCATGTACGGTGCCGGAGGGCGACTTTTCGTTGAAGTCGGACCGAAACGGGCCCTTACGATGTTTGCCGTGCAGATATTGGAAGGCAAACCGCACGTTCCCGTCATGACCAATCATCCCAAACAGGGCGGAATTGCCTCGTTTTTCACGGCCATCGGAGCCTTGGCGTTGGCCGGCCGCCCACCCGCATGGCCTGCCCTCGACTCATCCTCCCTGCAAGACGCCTTCAAGGCTGGTCCCATTGAAGCCCAAGGAGGCGCCGGTTTGGTCGCTTCTTCGACCACAGCAGAACTCGAAGCGCTACGTGTGCGTGCCCGCCCACTACCAGGAAGCGGCTCGCCAACGCCCTCGATGCGTGCGGTTTCAACCGCGACAACACCCCCCACCAACGACGAGGCCGCTCTTGGTCGGGCGATACGGGGATACGTCGGTGACCGTATTGCTGCCTTTAGCGGGTATCCAGCATCGTTCTGTCACGGTCACGTGGCTCTTGTTGAAGGGTTAGGCTTGACGCCTGACCAGGTCAAACAAGTTGCGGCAACGCTCGCTTCCGAAGCGAAGACCGACCCCGAAGTTGACGGCTATGCAGCCGTGACGGCGGGCGATTTCGAACGCTGGGTGCGGCATCCTCCAGCAACGTGGCGCCCAATGGCTTCCATAACGGCCCCCTCCTCTGCGATGAACGTCCCTGTTCATACGGTTGGCGCGCTCCAAACCGCATCTCGTCGGGACCAAGACCCCTACGTGGTGACGGGTGTCTCGTTGGGTCTTCCCGGCATGGAGCGGGTCTTTTCAGAGGATGCATTTGAGAAACTTGTTCGAGGCGAAACATGCATCAGCGAAGTCTCAGATGAATACAAGCAACGCCTGCTCGACAAGAACATCGTCCGGCTGATCAAAGGACGTGACGGCTCGGTGAACATGGATCAAGCCACGGTGTTCGGTGATATTCCCCAACTCGCCGGCCTCAAAGGCGCCTTCGACCTCGCTGAAGAG
The DNA here is from genome assembly GCA_030827475.1 of Candidatus Poseidonia sp. Classification (GTDB taxonomy): domain Archaea; phylum Thermoplasmatota; class Poseidoniia; order Poseidoniales; family Poseidoniaceae; genus Poseidonia. The sequence goes on along the minus strand of JAUREJ010000033.1, from coordinate 10,701 downwards.
TTCGGCATCGACCCCAAAGCCATCGTCGCCTGGGACATCAGCACCCAGCTGTCCGTGGCCGCAGGCCTCCTCGCCTTGCGTGACGCAGGCATCCCGCTCACGCCGGTCGAGCAGGTTGGAAAGGGTGGACTGAGGTTGATTCGAAACTGGCAGGTACCTCAAATCCAACGAGAGCGAACGGGGATTGTCTTTTCCTCCTGTTTCCCAGGTCTCCAAATGGCCTCAAAACACGCGAAAACCAACGGGGATGACGGCGAGGGGCGCTTTGACCGACGCTACCTCTTCCAAACGCTCAACATGGGCCATTCCCAATTCGCTCAATACACCGGCATTCGAGGCCCCAACACCACGATCAACCTCGCTTGTGCTTCGGCCACTGCCGCCTTTGGCGTCGCCGAGGATTGGCTTGACGCAGGCCGCGTTGACCGCGTGGTCATCATCAGCGGTGACGATGTGACGGGCGATGACCTCTGGGAATGGATTGCCGGCGGCTTCGCCGCTTCGGGCGCTGCCGCCACCAACAACGTCGTCGAAGAAACCGCACTGCCCTTTGACCGGCGGCGGAACGGGTTGATTTTGGGCATGGGAGCTGCGGCGTTCGTCGTGGAACGGCATTCGGAAGCCCAGCAACGGGGCGTTCAACCGATCGCCGAGTTCCTCGGTTCAACCACGGCGAATTCAGCCTATCACGGCACACGGCTTGACGTTGAGCACGTCGGGCAGGTCGTCAACGGGTTCATCTCGAGCATGGAGCGACGCTGGGGCTTTGACCGCCACCAAATCGCTCCCAACACCGTTTTCTATTCTCACGAGACCTACACGCCGGCGCGAGGGGGCTCGGCTCAATCGGAGGTGCGAGCCCTGCGCGAAACCTTCGGGAACTCTACAAATAAACTGGTCATTGCCAACACCAAGGGCTTCACCGGCCACCCGATGGCGGTGGGCATTGAGGATGCGAGCATGTTCTACGGCCTCCTGACCGGTCGACTGCCCCCCATCGCCAATCACAAGGAAAAGGACCCTGAATTGGGTGACTTGAACCTCTCCAACGGCGGAGATTATCCGAACTTGGAATACGGCCTTCGCTTTGCAGCCGGCTTCGGGTCCCAGATAGCGCTCTCTTTGATGCGGAAATGGCCGGTGGAGGGCGACCGCATCGACGGTGCGAAGTTGCTCGCCTGGGCCCGACGACTTGCCGGAACGGACGATGTCGTGATGCGGGTCTTGCAAAATAAGCTCGTGGCCTATGTCAACGGAGACGACAATTTGCACGGTGGGGTTCAGGGGGACGCTTGGCCCCCAACCGAAGCGTGGGAAGGAAAACCATCTCCGCAATCGTCCGTCGCACCAACACCCATGCCGGCCGAACCGGTAGCACCCTCGGTGGCTGAGCCGCCAGCGATGCCGCCTGCACCAGCTCCTGCACCTCCAGCGCCCACCGTTGGCGACGAGGACATGATTTCAACCGTCGTTGATGTGGTGGTTCACCACACCGGCTACCCTGCTGACTTTGTTGAACTGGACCAGGACCTCGAGGGCGAATTGGGCATCGACACGGTGAAGCAAGCGGAAATTATGGCGGACATTCGGGAGCGTTTCTCCCTTCCCGTCGACGAAGACTTCGTTCTTGCCGACTATCCGACCCTGAACCACATGATCGGCTACATCCAACGCATGACCGGTGGCACCGCAGTTCCTGCTGTGCCAACCGTCGAAGCCACTGCGTCACCTTTGGTCGCTTCAGAGGCTATGCCGTCTCCAGCAAGCGAAAGCGTCGCTTCTCCCCCTTCAGTTGAGTTGGTTAACGATCTTGTGATGGTTGAAACCGTTGTTTCCGTGGTCGTTCATCACACCGGATACCCGGCTGACTTTATCGAACTCGACCAAGATCTCGAAGGGGAATTGGGCATTGATACGGTGAAGCAAGCTGAGATCATGGCGGATATTCGCGACCGGTTTTCACTTCCGGTCGACGAGGATTTTGTCTTGGCCGACCATCCCACGCTGAACCACATGATCGGCTACATCCAACGCATGAAGGGCGGCGCTCCCGATGCCGCTACGCCCGTCGTTTTACCGACCCCTCCGTCTGCACCTGCTGAGCAGGCCGAAGCTCCACGAGAAGCTGCGCCACCCGCTACCGCTCCGGGCCCGGTCGCTTCGGGCGATCACGGGACGATTGAATCTGTCTTGGTCGAAGTGGTGGTCAACCACACGGGGTATCCTGCGGATTTCATCGAAATGGACCAGGACCTTGAGGGTGAACTGGGCATTGATACGGTGAAGCAAGCAGAGATCATGGGCGAAATTCGAGAACGCTTCTCGTTACCCGTCGACGAGGACTTCGTGTTGGCCGACCATCCAACGCTCAACCACTTCACGGCGTACATCGTGAAGATGCAAGGCGGCGATGCTGCGACACCCCAAGCGGATGCCGCCGCCGAACCCTCTCCCGCCTCTGCCTCAGTGTCTGCTGAATCGGTGGCGACGGGCACCCGTCGATGGCAGGTCGAGATCGAAGCATGTCCGGGCGTGCCTTCCCCGCTCTCCCTTTCTGGAACCGTGCTGGTGTCCGATGACGGCTGGGGCATTGCCGAGGCCTTCTGTCAACGGATGGAGGCAAGAGGTTTGAAGGCCGTACGGGTTGGTTTTGAAAGTAAAATCAGGGCCCCTTCGCGTCTTGAAGAAAACGGAAGGGTGGTCCTCAGGGCCGACCCGGAACAACCTGAGCACCTCCAATGGATTGCCGGCGAACTCAGCGGAACCGATTTGGCGGCCTTGGTCCATATGGCGCCGATGAAACTCGCTTCTGAACAATGGGGCGAAGACACATACCCTTCCTCGCAGGTTGCCCTTGCCGCTCACGGTTGGTTTGGACTCCTCAAGGAGTTGGGGGGTTATCTGTCCGCCGAAAAGCCGGGTCTTGTCGCCTCGGTCACCGCCCTTGATGGACGCCACGGAAACATCGGCGACCGGTTCAACGCTGTTCAATGCGCTGCAAGCGGGATCACGAAATCCTATGCGTTTGAGCGGCCAGATCTGCGATGCCGTGCCTTGGACTTGCATCCTGACATGGTGTTGGATGAAACGGCTGCTGCTGAAGCCATTGAGCACGATCTGTTCAGCCTGGACGGTGAGGTTGAGGTCGGCTTGGACCGAGACGGTCGCCGGTGGGCGCTCGTGGCCTTTGCGGAAGACGTTGTGGGCGAGTTGAAGCCGCTGACAAACAGCGATACCTGGCTCGTCTCGGGCGGTGGCTCGGGCGTGACGGCTGCGTCCATTATCGGGGTGGCAGAGGCTTCGCCGGAAGCTGGGGCACATTTCGTGTTGCTCGGCCGTTCGGTCCTCATCAAATCAACCGAATCATGGATTGACTGGTCGGAAGGCCAACTGGCCGAGGAGAAGAACGCTTTGCGACAGCGGCTCATCGATGCAAGCGAGTCAGGGAAAGTCACGATGGTGGAATGGAACAAAGCATGGCAGGCGTTCACGCGCAGTCGTGATGTTTACCAGACCCTCCACGCCATTCAGCACACCGGAAACTCCGCTGAATACCGCTCCGTGGATGTCATGGACGCCGGCGGCTTGCGTGAACTCGGCGCTTCGCTGGGCCGCCCCATCACCGGGGTGATTCACGGGGCGGGCTTGGAAGATTCCAAGTTGGTTGCGGACAAAGGCTACGACATCTTTGACCGTGTGGTTCGCGTGAAGGTTGACGGTTGGCGTGCTTTGCTGGGGGCCGTGAACGCTTCGGGTTTGGATGTTCCAGAATTTGCGTGTTGTTTCACGAGCGTGGCTGGTCGCTTTGGCAACGGTGGGCAAACCGATTATGCAGCCGCTAACTCGATTCTTGACGCCGAAATGGCCCGTTTGACGGCGACTTCATCGGCCCGGGGAGTCGCTATCGGCTGGACCGGATGGCGGGACGTCGGCATGGCGACTCGAGGGTCCATCGAAGCGGTTTTCGCCGCTGCGGGCATCGAGACCTTGGCGGTGGAAGACGGCGTCGCCATCTTCGTCGCTGAGGCTTTGCAGGGCGGGAAGCGACGCGTTCTGGGCTGTGGCTCGCTCGGAATGATGGACCGGTTCTCTTCGTTTCGAGATGCCCCGGTGAAGTTGCCGGCGCCAATGTTGGAGTTGATGGCGGACCCCTCCCGTTTCCCGTTCATCGACAAGATGGTCGAACTGGAAGAGCATGAACGCCTCGTGTCGCAATGCACGTTGTCCACCGTGGACCATCCGTTCCTCATCGACCACGCCATCGATGGTGTCCCTTACCACCCCGGCGTGATGGCCTTGGAGATGTTTGCACAAAACGCCCTTTTGTTGCGCCCCACCACCTGCCTTGCAGGGTTTGAGGACGTTGCCTTCGGCCTCCCCGTGAAACTTCTCAAAGGGCCGATGACGGTGCGCGTCGAGGCTCAACATCTTCGCTCCGAAGACGAGATGACGTGGGTGCGTTGCCGCTTGGTTTCGGATTTGACGAATTCAAAGGGTGAGCGATTCGGTGAGCGAGAACACCACGTTGCTACGGTTCGCCTGGTCAAGAAGCAGGAAGACCTCCGGCCGTTCTTGCAACATGAAATCGAAGCGCTGCCGACGGTCGGCACACCACCGAGCGGTGCGTTGCTTCACGACCCTGATTTCATTTATTCAAGGTATTTCCACGGACCCCGCTTCCAATCTCACGGTGGCGTGCTCGCAGGGGTTGGCGATGGGACTTCCATCGGCATCGATGGTGTGGCCCTCATGCGGCATCAACTTCCGGCCATCGACCAGTTTGCAAACGAGCAAGACGGTGAAACGGTTCTGCTTGAAGCCCTGCCCATGCTCATTGAGGCCGGCTTCCAAAATGCTGGCTTGGTGGCCATGGAGACCCTCGGATACAGCAGTCTTCCCGTCGGCATCGCTTGGTCCACCATGCTTCGCGTTCCGGAGGCTGATGAAAACCTCCGCCTTCGCAGTTTACAAACGGCTCATCACGACGACGGCGTGACCGAGCACGACGTGTTGATCGTTGGAGAGGACGATGCACCCGTGCTTTCCCTCAAGGGATTGAAACTGAAGGCCATGGCCACGGTTGAAGAGAGCCAAAGGTTCTCGCTTGAGCGCTGAAGGTGGCTCCATGGAGGGCATGACGGAGTTGAATTCACCCGCCCCCGGCGTACGCCTCTTTACCTGCCCCGTTCACGTTCATGCGCTCGCCGATGTCCCGCTGGCAAATGCCGACGAGGTGGCGACGTTCGCAACCGATAAACGACGCAACGAACACTTGAGCGGACGGTGGTTGCTCGGCCAAGCCTTGACGGCGCTCGGGGAGCGAGACCTGTCTGCCCTCGAGGTCCGCCGAAGCGAACAGCGTGCGCCCTCTCTTGCCTTCATTCAAGGCGCATGGCGTCGTACGCCGCTACCGTCGATGTCCATCGCTCACAGCGATGGGTGGGCAGTGGTGGCTTTGGGTCCTGCTGACATGTGCATCGGGATTGATCTCGAGCCGTTGGAGCGAGCGTTGGCTCATAACGCGTTTGATCTCATCGCCAAAGGGGTGGAACTCGAGCAACTTCGGCTCCATCCGGAAAGGGCCATGCGTTTGTGGACGGGGAAAGAGGCGGTTCAGAAAGCGATGGGCATGGGCATGCACCTCAATCCAAGAGATATTGAAATTCCAATTGGAAGAGGTAGTTCTGAGATTTCAATTGGAAAATCAAATATCCAATTGGAATATTGGATTGATATGGGCTATCAGTTTTCTCTCGCCTACCGTTCAAAACCAATCCCTGAACCCACACCAGAGGAGGTGTTGTTGGACCAAACCAAGGCCGCAATGAATGCGAACCCCGAATGGGGTGTGGGTTGCAACACCCAGCGGAACACTCGGTGATCACTTCCAAAACCGACTGCTTTCCCAAGGAAGGTCCAACGCGATGCCAAGTTCGGTTAACACGACGTAATTGAACACTAGATAGATCAGCGTGCTCAAAATCAACACGACCAGAGAGGTGTTGACGATGCGTGTCCGCTGTTTTTTGGCCTGGTCGAACGTGCAAATCCCTTCGCTTCGGAAATAGAGGGTTAATCCGACGAGAACGAAGACCACGCTTACGGATGACAGCAACGGACGGAACCAGCCCATGCCGTTCGTTCCCCAATACAAGTCGTTGGAAAGCGCAGCTGCAGAGGAGACGCTCGCAAGCCCGAAGAACACCAACACCACGCTTGGAAAGCAACACATGGAAGCGAGGAAGGCCGACCCCCCAATGTACTTCCACAGCGCTTTGATGTCTTGGCCTATGCTGTGTTGTCCCATGGTGTTCATCTCCTCAAGTGCACGCTTTGAATTCAGGATCGGTGTTGACGGCGTCGTGAATCAACCGAAGCGGCAGGACGGGGGTTCCGTCTTCCCATTGACCCATGCCGGTGAGCATCGTTTCATCGGTCATGTACTGATAGGCAAAATCCGCTGTGAACGTGTCGTTTCGCCCTTGGGCGACGATGTAATCAGCTTGGGCGTCAATGCGGCGGTAGAAGCCCCAATCGGCCAGGCGGTCGTGGGCGGGGTCGGTTTGCATGTAGTGGCTCGCCACGAGTCGGGGAAATCCGTACTTGTCAGAACGAACCACGATGAGTTGGTTTCGCTCTTCGGGAAGCGCCTCAAACTGTTCTTGGTGGAACGCCCCGGGGCACATTCCCACGCTCATGTCGTCTTCGGCGACAGCGATTTGAACAAGGGTGTTGGCCGGCATCCGGGTAAAATCGTGTTGCAATGCTTCTTGCATCGGCCGACTTGCCGGGGCTTCAAGGGCGACGACCAAAGCGTGGCCCCCCCATCCTCGGTCAAAGGCGTCGTCAAGGCTCAGGAAGGTGTAGGCTGCACCCAAGCTATGACCTCCCACCCAGAGGGATGAAGGATCAATGCGCACGTCCCCCATCGTCTCGTTGATGCGTGGGTCACGGTCTTCCCTCAACGCCCATGTCTCAAGATGGTCCATAGCAGCCCGTATCGAGAGGTTTCGGTAGGTGTGCTGCAAGAAGTTCGAGGTACCCGCTTCGTCAACCTCGTCAAAGGTTTCATGCCCTTCCGGCCGGAGGTCCGAAGGGTATTGCAGAAACGCCACTGCGATGCCTTTTGCCGCAAGATGGGAGATCCAAGCCTGGTACGCATTGACGTCGGGATACCCAAAGCCGTGGAGCAAGATGGCGAGCGGCACCGTCGTCAAGGGGGTGTCGTCGGGGAGATCGGGAAGGGTGAGATGGACACTGAACGTCACGTCGTCTTCGAGGTTGCCCTGAACCGCAACGACCTCGGAGGGCAAGGTGTAGGGCGAGGAGAATTGAACCGTGCCGTACGGCCCGGGGCTTGAACCGTATCCAATTCGGGGCGCCTCGGGAGGTGCTGGTGCCATACCTACGAGCGCAGGGATGCCCGGCATGACCAACCAAGCCGCAAAAAAGACCCCAAAGAGGTGAGCGGCTTTCGGCCAGGAAACACCTTCAACGCCGGGTGAACGCAGGGCTGGTGAGCCCCCAAGGACCAACAACACCATCGCAAGAATCCAGCCGTACAGGGTGGGCAAAAGCAAGAACGCCCCTCGCAGGTAAGCGAGGTCCATGATGAAATGAATCGTTATGCCACCGAGAACGAAGCCCAGCACGACAAACAAAACCAACCGGAGTCGTGGCTGATGCTGCGAGGTGAGGTAAGCACGGCGTCCGAAAAAGGACGCTGCAGAGAGGGCCATGACAAGGGAGAGCGGCAACGCTGTTGATTCACGTAATGCCATCGTCCATTCGAGCGAACGAACGGCATGAGGCCAAACGGCGTCGACCACGGTGTCGCCCGCTAGGAGGTTGAACACAATTTCACTGAAGGCGAGCAAGAAGCCTGCCGCAAGCGAGAGTGAAGCCGCACGACGGGCCCAAAACGGAGCAGTGGGTTGAGACCCCACCACTTCACCGATTTCGTCTTCACCCACGCGGGGAAGTTGTTGAATTCATTGATGAAGTTTCGTTCCTACCCTCAGGCGTTGACGTTGCGAATTTCCGGCGTTTGGTCGGCGAAGAAGAACTCCAACATGGCCGCCCACATCACGAATTCAATGCTGGCCTCGAGGTTTTCTTGGCCCCCGACCACGGCAACCATGTTCTCAAGGGTGTCTTGAGGAGAGTGATAGGCTGAATAATCATCGTCATAGGCACCGAGATGGAAGATGGTTTGCGCCCCCAGGTTCCTGAACGTCACATGATCCGATCGTCCAAAGGTGTCTTCGTGGACGTCCATCACAAGATTGCTGTGGTTGTCCCAATGCTGATCGCATCCAGCGCCGTAGGAACCGTCAATCCGCAAGTCCATCGGTGCGTTGAGGATGTTTCGATGAACGTGGTCAAGAATGCTCGTGATGGCGACGTCTTGGGTTTCTGGGTCGATGTCCGGCCCAGACCATGCGTGATAGGGAAACGGGTCACCGTTTTCTTTCACGGCGGGCCAGGAGATGCCCATCATGTCCATGTTGATGTAAAAGCGGAGTTCCTTGTCTTGAGGCAAGCAGGCATCGCAGTCGTTGTTGGCGAAGGCGTTGGAGCCTCGCAAGCCCTCTTCTTCCGAGGACCATAGGGCGAGGAACGTGTCGCATTCCACCTCCATATCGGCAAGAACCTGAGCGTAGAGCATCATGGTCACGGTTCCGGCCGTGTTGTCATAGGCGCCTTCCCATGTACCGCCCCCAGGGGGCCCTGCAGGCGGTGCGATGTCCATATGAGCGCCCATGCCTTGCACGCACTCGCTTGAGCGGCCTTGCTTCCAAGCGATCACGTTCAAGGATTCGGGTTGCGTTGGGTTGAGCGTGTCAATCACGCGCATCAAGTGGGTGTCGTAGCCGAGGCCCTCAAAGTGACCTTGGAAGTAGGAAGCAGCGCGCTCAAATTGCGGGTTAGGACTTCCCATCCAGCGGTGGTTGTAGGCGCCGCAGTCGTCCGAGGGTGTGTCGCAAGTGATGTAATCCATCTTCTCAAACCATGCCTTGCCGCTGACGATCGGCGTCCCGTTGGTGATGGGCAAGTCCACCACCGTCTTCTGGCCGTCCTTGGTGTAGACGGTCAACTCCACGGCGGTCGTGTACGGGGTTGTGAGCAATTGAACCAGCACCCGGTCCCCGTTTACCGGCACCGAACTGTCAAGGTCCAGGCTTCCATTGACGAACAACAACACATCATGAGCGGCTGCACTCAATCGCAGGCCTTCGCCGATCAGCAGCACATCGTGCCATTCGCCGGCTCGTAGAATCACCTCGCTCGCAGCAACGCCGTCGATGGTCAAGGCTTCATCGGCGGTCAATTCTTTGACTTCGTCTTCCCCAAAGCATCCGGAAAGCGGGGCGATGAGCATTAACGAGACCAACAAGAGAGCTCGGGCGGTGGCGTTGGAGGTGCCCAGCATGGCTTAGCGTCCAGTTTGGCCTTCTTAGGGCTTGGCCTTCGCCAATCGCTTCGCATCAATAAGGGACATCTTTCCAGCCGATTTTGTACCCGATGAGGTTGAACGAGCGGTGAAGGACTGGCGTGATGAGAACGAGGGCGATCATCGGCAAGCGAAGTTCTTCAGCAGCCAAAACGGAGGGTCCGAGGAAGAGTTGGCCGAGTAAAAACACCATGATGGCAAAAGGCAGGGTGTCCAAGAGCGGTGCTTTTGAGGAGACGTCCCCTTCTCGTTTCAGGCCTCGACGGCGTTTGGCAAAGGATCCAACGCTGTCGCCGAGCAGGCAGGCGAAGCCCAGAAAGGTCCCTAACACGAAGGCAGCGCCGGTGGCCCCACCGATGTAGAACCACGCGGATTCTGCTCCGACCAAGGGATGAGCGAAGACGGTTGCACCGTCGTCAAAAACCGTGGCCATGTTCCCTTCGCTCACGAGGTTGGCCAGCAGGACACAAAGAAGGCCGGATGTCAGCGAACCGCCGATCAAACCGTTCCATGTTTTCCCGTCCCCGAGGATTCGGTTCCCGTCTTTCCAACGGCGTCCCCCATCGATGGGCCAGGGGCCGTATCCGGTTTTGGGCAGCCATTTCCCCCACATCATGGCGAAGGTGTTCGCCAGAAAACCGGGGAGGTACAGCCACAAAGTCAGCAAGCAAAGGAGCAAGAAGTTCACATCAATCGCCTCGTTGTTGGTTGAAGCAACCCCTAGGCTCAGCCTTTCATGTTTGTTGGTCCAAGGTTGCCACGGGCTCCGCTTCCTGTGTGATAAGGTGCGGATAGCGGGAGTCGAACCCACGACATAAGGTTGGAAACCTCAGATGATAACCACTTCACCATATCCGCTTGTGGTGATTTCACCGAACCGCCTCTCCTCTTTGAGGGAATCGGTTGAAGGGGCTCGCTCAACGCTTTCGGAACTCGTCGAAAATGGAACTTTCCCGTGGTCGGCTTGCAGGTGGAGCACGTTGTTGAACCATGGTGCGCTGCGGTAGGTCCACCATGCCTCGAGTGTCTCGATAATCGGCCATGCGGCGCGCACGGCGCTCGTTTTCTTTCGCACTTTTCACACGACCACGAAGCATCAGGGCCCCCATCAAGACAAAGAGGATCAACACCGCCATGCTGGCTTGAACCAACGGGTTCTCGATGATGGCGGTCAACACCGAACCCTCTGCTTCGTCGGCGATGATGACGGGCGCATTGGAATCGGTGGCTCGAATCACGACGGTGAC
>JAUREJ010000032.1:4995-18541 GCA_030827475.1 Candidatus Poseidonia sp. | reverse complement strand
GACGGCAACGGCGACGGTGTGCCCGACCGCGACCTCGACGGCGACGGCTTGGAGACCGAGGAGACCATCGGCTGTCTCAAGTCCAACATCTCGCCGCTCAACCCCGGCCTTCTGCGAGAGGACCCCGAGTCCTTCCTCCCCGACGGATTTGGACCGGTGAACGTGATTCTCCGATTCCGAGAAACCCTGCCAAACGAAGGTTGCAGACCGCTCGATGTCAGTTACCTCGGCATCCAAGGCGCTTGGGACCCGTGCACGCAAATCCCCGGGAACGACCACTTCCGCCTGACCATGACCAACAACGCCAACGGGTTCAACCTGATCGGCCGTACGGTGATGACCGTTGACGACCAGATTGTCTACACCAGCGAAATCGATCCACTGACGGGCGAAGTGGTGCCCAAGCCGATGGTGGTCACCGGTCAACTCAGCGATGAGTTGGGCGTGAACCTGACGGACCGAAGCATTCGCGTGAACTACGAGATGGTGAACGGACAAACCGGCCCTGTTGCGTGTCAATCCGGCATGACGAACGCCGACGGCCTCTTCTCCATCACCTGTCCGCTTTCGGACGTGATGGCGGGCAAGGCCAAGGTCACCGTCACCTACTCTGCTTACGACAACAACGATGCTTACCGCTACGAAAACAAGACGGTTCAGACCGAGTTTGAAGTCTTCTCAAACTCCACCCTTCAGATCACGGAAGTTGGACCGTTCAAGTCCAGCGTTGACCAGTGGGTCGCCCAAAACGGCACCCGGTACCCCGTGTTGTACCTGAAGGAGTCCTTCCACATCGACGCCTTCTTGGCCCAATCCAACGGCCAAGCCGTCGGTGGAAAGTGTCTGAACATCTACCTTGACCCCGATGAGAACGTTCGTCCACTCGCTACGGTTCGCACCAGCGACATCGACGGCAGCGTGGAATGGTTCAGCGGTGACCCGTTGCAAAACCCAACGTTGCGCGGTGTTGAAACGACGGGAGGCAAGCTCGAAGGTTTCCGAACGCTTCGCGTGGCGTTTGAACCCGATCGAAGCATCCCCGGTGGTTGTGACAAGGACAACTCGAATGCGTTGAACGGCTCGTCCATGGACTTGGAGGTCCTTGTCCGTTCTCGTGTTGACCTGCAGGTCAAGGAGACCTGGGCTTACAGCGGCGCCAACGGCATCGACGAGGGTGAACTGGTCACCGGACAAATCGCCCTCTTGCGAGACCGTCTCGACCTTGCTGTTGAAAACGAAGAAGTCATCTTCTCCTACGAGTACTTTGACAGCACGCTCGGCGAATGGGTCGTTTCGGATTTGAACAACAAGACCCGTACCAACGAGCAAGGTGTTGCCTCCTTTGAATGGGCCTTTGCGGGTCCAACTTGCGACGGTACAGAGTGCGAAGGTTTGTGGCGCATCACCGCGTTCTACCCTGGCTCAACCTACTTCGCTCCATCCCAGGACAACATCACGCACGAAATCAAGTACATGAAAGCCGAGACACTTAGCGGCGACACCGGTTTGCTTTCACCGGGCAACCTGCTGATCTTTGCCATCATCACGATGGCGCTGCTCATCGCCGGGGCCATCTACTACCAGCGTGTTCAAGAGCGCCGTCAGGTGCAAGCTTTGCGAGGTATCCTCACCGATGCCATGATGCAGTTGGAGGCAAGCAACGAATACATTGCAGCCATCTTCGACTGTTACAAGAGCTTGGTGAAGCACTTCAAGAAGTACGGCTTCATGAAGAAGGTCTACGAAACCGCTCGTGAGTTTGAAGCGGCGGTTCGCAACGCTTTCAACATGGTTCCGGTCGACCAACTCGACGACTTCCTCTCCATCTTTGAAGAGGCCCGTTACTCGGAACACACGATCGACGCAAGCCACCGTGACCGCGCCATGCAAACCCTTGGGGCCATCACCAACTCACTCACCATGTCGCTTGGTGAGGAGGGCGTGGTCAAGCGTGTTGACGTGACCGGACTCTACGAAAACCTGACCAAGGCCGGTGAGTTCGTTGCTTCTGACGGATCGGTTCGGCAGGCAGGCATCGTTGAAGGCGAAAACAACGACTTCAAGATTTGAGCCCCGCCTTCCGTGCCTTCTGGCAACGGGATGAGCGAGAGCCATGTTGGCCTTAACCTTCAAAGGCTGGAGGTCCTGTGTCGCTCCATGGACGACTGGAAGTCACTTATCGACCAAGCCATGCAGATTGAAACAACGGACACCATTGGTGCACACGGGCTTTACGAGCATGCTGTTCGAGCAGCATTGGCTCAATCACAGATGCTTCTTGGCGATTTGGAAGCTGCTCAAATCATCGAGTCCATCTACGGTGCACTCGTTGCCTACTCACAAACCGTCATGCTGCGAATGAAAGCCGAAGACCCTGAAGTCGGCGGTGCAGACCATGCATTCCGAGCCGGGCAAGCCTACGGCGTCAGTTGCGTTCTGAACCACCTTATCGACCGTCTGACCGACGTTGCCGGCATCACTGCTCTCGGTGCTCTGGACGACTTCTCCGATACCTTGCACGAGGAAATCATCGTTCAAGCCAAGGCTGCGGGATTGACCGTGGAATTGTTGGACGCAAAAGGCGACATGCTCCTGGAATGAACCGGTTGCAACCCGATGGTGCCGAAAAACGGGCGACAGCGGCGCGAAGAAGGTTCATTCCGCGTCGGTGGCTTCATAACGGGACGGACGGTCGGCTGGTTGCTTCAAAGCATCGAGGGAGTCAAATGAGTAACCCAGTACGTAAGACAAACGCTCAGTTGGTTGAGGTCATCAACCAACTGAAAGCCCAGTCTCGCGACACCGGAGCTGCTGTTTGGCGAGATGTGGCAATGCGACTCTCCAAGAGCCGCAAGAATTGGGCACAACCCAATCTGAGCCGAGTGAGCCGATACGCCCCCGAGGGTGCAACCATCCTCGTTCCGGGCAAGCTCCTCGGGTCAGGAGAGTTGACCAACGGCCATACCATCGCCGCCTACAGCGTCAGCAACGGTGCCCGTGAGAAGATCGAAGCCGCCGGAGGTCGTGTTGTGACCTACGGCGAGCTGATGAATGAAAACCCAACCGGAACGGGGGTCGTTATCCTTGGCTGAAGCGACCACCTATGTGTTTGATGCAGACGGCCTCATCATGGGCCGTCTTGCCTCCGCTTCGGCAGACATTCTGCTGAAGGCTGCCCGAGAAGACCGAGATGACAAGGTCATCATCATCAACGCTGAGAAAGCGATTGTGTCCGGTCGACCACGTGCCGTGTTGGACAACTACCACAAGAAGTACGAGTTGAACCACGCCCGGAAGGGACCGTTCTTCCCTCGCATGCCTGACATGATTCTCAAGCGAGCCGTGCGCGGCATGCTGCCGTACCAAAAGAAAACCAGCGGCCGCCGAGCACTTCGCAACCTCCGCGTGGAGATCGGTTGCCCAAGCCACCTTTCCGGTGACATGCCCGAAGGCCACGAGCGAGGCGATGATAGCAAATTCCGCCGAGACCTGCCAGACCGGTACATCCGTTTGGGTGACATCAGCGCAGACTTGGGGGCGCCCGCTCACCGATGGACGGGAGGTGACCAATGATGGCTCGTAAGAAGAAATCCGTAGAATCCTCAGGGAAGCGAAAGACCGCCGTGGCTCGTGCCTCGGTGAAGGCCGGCGCAGGTCGCGTCCGTGTCAACGCCGAACCCATCGAAATCCTGCAGCCTTCGTTGGCTCGTCGCAAGGCCATGGAACCCTTGGTCATCGCTGATGCCATGAACCGCCTGAGCAAGGTCGACATCAACGTCACGACAAACGGCGGAGGCATCATGGGACAAACCGACGCCATTCGTACTGCTATCGCCCGGGGCCTCGTCCACTACAACGGTGGTGCCGAAGGCGTTGATGAAGAACTCCGAGACGAGTACCTTCGCTTTGACCGCAGTTTGCTGGTCAACGATCCGCGCCGAAAGGAACCCAAACACCAACTCGGCCGCGGTGCTCGTCGCAAGAAGCAGAAGTCCTATCGATGAGGTGAGATGCGTGATTATACCAGTACGATGTTTCAGTTGTGGCGGCGTTGTCGCCCACAAGTGGGAAGAATTCAAGCAATTGATCGCCGATGGGAAGCCGGATGCTGAAGCCCTCGATGCCGTGGGCTTGAAGCGCTACTGTTGCCGTCGAATGTACGTTGGACATCTCGACTTGATCGAAGAAGTTGCACCGTTCAGTGCAGCACGAAACTGAGGAATTCCTCGGGCCCGTGGGTTAGCTTGGCCTATACTTGGCGGCTGGGGGCCGTCAGACCCCGGTTCAAATCCGGGCGGGCCCACCATCTGTTCCCAAGTGTGTCAACCTTGTCAACCGTCCTTTGGGTTGATATGGCGACACCGCACCGTCGGTCCATGGGACGCATGAAAGCCGCCAGCATCGCCACCCTCCTGCTCACCGTCTTGCTGCTTCCGATGGTTTCAGGTGCGGACAGTACCGTTTCGGTCAACACCACGTGGTCCGGTAACGTCACGCTTTCTGGAAACGTGACGGTGACCTCCGGCACCACCCTCACGCTTTCACCCGGGACAAGCGTGGACGCAGGCACCTTCGCCATCGTTGTTGAAGGGTCCTTGGAAGCCGATCAAGCCACCTTCTTTTCCTCGGTCACGCCCGAGACACAAGGCTCGCACGGGCAAGGCTTGTGGCCAGGAATTCTGCTCGAGTCCACCGGGAGCGCTTTGCTCACCTCGGTCACCGTCGCCAACGCCTCTGCCGGCGTGATGGTCAAAGGCATTCTCAACGGCACCGACCTCGTGTTCAACGATGCCTATCGGGGCGTTTCGGTCTTGGGCGGTCAAGCCAACATCTCCAACGTTGAAGCGAACCGTATCGATTACGAAGCGGTCTATGTGGAGAGCGGCTCCCTGTTGCTTACGACCGGCTCGTTCAACGAAGTGGCCGTTGGTCTTGCCAACCACGGGACGGCTTCCGTATCCGATTTAACGGTGCAAGAGGCCGGAGTTGGGCTCCAATCCCTTGCAGGTACGATGAACGTTGACGGGCTGGGTTTGGTGAACGCCAGCGTCGGTATCGCCACCGTATCCGGGGCCTCCACTTTCGTCCAGTCGGTGGTGGGCAGCGGCCTCGCGTTGGTGATGGATGCGGGAGATGCAGACAATTTCACGATCACTGAAGTCCAGGTCACCGGTCAACGCCTTCTCGTTGGCCAGGACGTTTCGTCCATGCTGGTCGATGACCTCGCCTTCACCTCCGACAGTTCCGTTGAACTTCGTGCTGCGGTCGATGTCAGCTGTGATGGGACATGCACGTTGCGAAACAGCACGCTCACGTCAACACCGATAGGCGTCGCTTGGTCGGGCAGCGGAACCTCGGTGATGGAGGGCGTTGAGGTGCACGCAATCTCCAACGCCGTTGAGGCGACCGGGGCTGGTCACGCCGCTTGGTCCAACCTTTCCGTTACGGCTGGACAAACGGGTGTTTCGATTCAAACCCCGACCAGTTCACTGGCCAACATCGACGTGGCCCTCACCTCCTCCGACGCGACGGGAATCGATGTCTTGGGGGGTCAACACGCATGGGCAACCCTCACCGTTCACAAGCCCTTTGCCTCCGCCGACCGAGATTCCGTTGGCCTCCGTTCGTGGTACGCCGACCTTGCGGTGGACCAATTCACATCCCGAAACGTTTCCACCGGGATGCTGCTTGAGGACAGCACGGTCGTCGTTGAGACGGCCGAAGCCAACATCGGCTCAAAGGTCGGTGTGCATTTGATCGACTCCTCGTACTCCGGACAAAGCTTGACGACGGTTGCTCAGGACGAGGGCGTGCTGATGGAGGGGGCTGTTACGCTGCACCTCCAGTCGTGGACCGCTCAGCTTCACGACACGCCACTCATGATGTCGAGCGGAAGCGAGGCCGTTGTTCGCTCCTTCTCGCCGGTGAACACCGCCCCGTCGTCCTCCGATGCTTTGGGCGACGGGACGCTCTTCTACGGCTCAAGCTCAAACCCAACCGTCTCCACCAGTGCGTCTCACCGTCTGCTTGAGACGCCCGTGACCTTCACCGACCTGCAGGGTAACCCCGTCGAGGCCGACGTGACGGTCCACGGTTTCGCCTTGAAGAGCAACAGCAACGGTGCTCTGACGCTCCCGCTCGTGGCGTCGGGCTCAACGGTTGACGCCACACTGGACGGTTCGGGTGTCCGCGTGGTGTTGTACGGGGGTCAGCAAGGCCAATCGGTTCAGGTTCCCGTGATTCCAACGGGCGATTGGACGGTTGGTTCAGGACAAGACATCGTGCTCGGCCCTCGCCCCGATGGTCAACCGCATCAACTCGCAGGCGATCTGGAGGTCGCCAACAACGGTCGATTGACGTTGATGGACACGACGCTTCAACTCGGGCCGTCGAACAGCGTCACGCTCCAAGGAAGCGGTACGTTGCTAGGCCACAACGCCCGCCTGTCGGCGCCAAGTGTTCAGGCCAGCGGTCAAGCCACAATCAGCGGAACCGCGGACACGTTCACCCTCTCCTCCGAGGTTCAGTGGGGGTGCCTCAGCGAGCGAACGGTTGAACGCTTGGTGCTGAACGGCAACCTCACGGTTCAACCCGGTTGTGACATCTCGTTAACCAACGGCTCCGTGAACGGGCGGGTAACGGCACAAACCGGCGCGACCTTCACGAGTTTCTCCAGCCTTAGCGTGACGGTGCTCGACAAAGGCCAACCGGTTTCTGGAGCGTTGATTTCCATCGAAGGCGCCGTGGGCGTCACCGACGCCTCCGGGCATTTGTTCACCACCACCGAGGCTCGAAGCGTGAACGATATGGGCGAGACGTACGGAGGGGTGAAAACCGTCACCCTGCAACAAAACAACCTCACGGATTTTGTGACGTGGGACACCAACGCTTCCTTGAGGCACACCTTCATGGCCTCCACCCTGCCTTCGGGAAGTTTTGATGGCTGGTTGGTGCTTGAACGGCAATGGAGCCCCTACACACTCGAAGGAAATTTGGTCCTCAACATCGGCTCAACCATGACCGTTCAAGACGGTGTTTCTTTACGCATCTCGGAGGGTTCGACCATCACCGTGAACGGCTTGTTTGATGCAGGTGCAGCCACCTTGTCCTCAACCGGTTACGGGGCACGGTGGGGCGGTTTAGCGCTCGGCGAATCGGCCGGAGCGGTGATGAAACTCGCCCGGACTCAGGTGGTCGAATCTTCGCCCGCATTAACGGTCTCTGGATTTGGTGAAGTTTTGGTTGACGGTGTCCTCGCCGCTCGTTCCGCCAGTGACCCGCTTCTGGTGATTGAATCGGGAAGTCAAGCCGATGTTGAGGTCAGAAACAGTCGCTTCCAAGACAGCGGGAACGGTTGCGTGGTCGTCTACCCCTCGGACGGGTTGGTCGCTTTCACCAACGTGACCTTCGCCAATTGCGATGGAGCCGCTGTCTGGGCTCAACAAGCACCGGTCGACTTTACGGACCTGAGCGTTGAAGATGGCGTGGACCAAGCGCTTGATTTGACGGGCGTCACCGGCACGGTGAACGGCCTGAACGCATTGGCCTTCAACGGGACCGGCGCCATCGTGACGCTCAACAATCTCCGAGGATCATTTTCGCTGACAGGACTGACCGGTGCGGTGACCGGCGAGGGGGGCATCGTCGGCCAGGACAATCTTGACATTGACCTGAACGACGTTGTGTTGACCGGCGCCCCCGCTATCGATTTGGATTTGACCTCGGGAACGCTCACCAACCTCGTGTTGACCGGCACGGGGACGGGAACGGCGATCACTGCTCATCACGGACGCACATCCTCCAGTTTGGTCGTGAACAACGCCACGATTTCTCAATACGGCGTCGGGGTTTCGCTGCATTCCGATGAGGGCGAACTCAGCGCTCCGTTGCTCGTGCGCTCCTCGACCGTGTCTGCGGCAAGCGGCTTTGCCACGGAAAATTTCCCCATTCGCTTGGAGGCCACCACCGTTCTCGGTCCGCTTGAGGTGTCTGGAACCGATGTGGTCGCTGTGGACGGTCTGGTCCAGAGCGTTCAGGCCGACGATGGAGCGAGCTTTTCCCTCTACCGTACGATGACCCTTGATGCTCAGCGCAGCGGGGCACCGGTCCATGCTGTGTTCACCGTGACGTATGCTGATGCCTCGGCACCTTCGGTGACGGTCGTGGGCACCACGCTCGATGTACCTCTGCTGTTGCGCTCGGTTTCAACGTCAAGCGATACCACGATGGCGTCGTGGACGGTGCGAGCCGAGGCAGCAAACTCCCCAGTGGCGACGGTTGAAATCACCTCGCCGGCATCGGCTGACCGTCACGTCCTCTTGGTTCTGCAAACCAACCAACCCCCTACCGTCACGATGGTTGAGCCGTATCCCGGTCAACGGGTGATGGAAGCCGATTCGCTGCGCGCCTCGGCAACGGTGAGCGATGATTTGGACGAAATCGCTTCCATCGTTCTTTCGTGGAAGGTGTACGATCTGCAAGGAAACACCGTCTTGCAGGGGGGCAACGAACCCGTGTTCAACATCACCGACCTGCCCGCAGGTTTCTACGTCATCGAGGTGACCGCAACCGACACGCTTGGTCAATCAGCCACCGCCTCTACTGACTTCGAATACACGCAACTGGACACCGATGGTGACTGGTCGAGCACCTGTTCTTCAGAGACGTGGTTTGACCCCGAAATCGGCAAGTCTTGTGGGCCAGACATCTACGACCAGGACGATGATAACGACGGGTACAGCGACAGCAAAGATGCGTTCCCCCTCGACCCTTGCGCACAGGTTGATACCGATGGCGACACACAACCGGACGAGTTGGACTGCCCACTCGGTTACAGCAGTTGGTTGACCGAGGACATGGACGATGACGGCGACGGTGTCCCCGATGTGCTCGAGGGCGTGACCACGGAAGATGAAGACCTCAACGTCAACGCCTTGCTGGTGGTTTTGGCCCTGCTCGTGGTCGTTGTATTGCTTTTCTTTGCTCGCTTGCGCCGTGGCGGTCCGGGCGATTTGACCGCTCTGGACCAACGGCATCTGTGAGGTTTCTTCGATGGCCGTTCCTCTTCCGTCAGCGGAACACGTTGGGCTGGCCGCCGTGGTCACGCTGGCCCTTATCGTGGCGTGGGATGCGTATTGGCTGACGAAACAGCGCAGCGATGTCCCTGAATTGGGTCAACTTTCCAACGGAGGGTTCGCTTGGGAAAGTGAGGGTGTTCAGGAAATGGTTCGTCAGTGGGGGAACCTCGGATCGATGGCTGCGATGATGGTGCTTCCGTGGGCGTTGTTGGAGGCCTCGAACACCCCCGTCCTCTATGCCGTGCTTTGGGATGTGTTCCTCGCCCTCCACCTCATTTCCTTGCTCGTTCCCAAACGATACGCCATCACCTCGACGCACTTGTTCGCCGACGGCCAACGTTACGCTTGGGAACGCCTTCGGTTGGCGAAGCGTCAACCAAAGCGGCGGATCATGCTGCTTCGCAACGGCTGGGGTCCGTTCGGTCCACTGCCTCTGGGAGGCGACGCCAATGCCTTGCGCGTTGCTCGCGAATACATCAAAGCCATGGAGCAGGCTCGCTTAATGCCCATCAAATCAACCGAATCCGAGTAAACGGCATGCTCATGGGCCCTCCCTCGTAGCGGTGAGCATGGAATGGACACGAAGCGATGACGACGTCTTCGTTCGGTTGGACCCCGGCGAGGAAATTCACGCCTCGCTGCAAGGCTTAGCTGATGAACTCGGCTTTGACGCCGCAGCCATCACCAGCGGCATTGGCCGCACCCGCAACAGCACGTACGGTTACATGGACGACGACCATCGCTACCACCGCGTGACCGTTGAGGGCAGCAGCGAACTGGTCACCCTTCAAGGCAATTTGGCCCGACGGGAGACGGGCGAGGCCTTTACCCACCTTCACGCAACCTTCTCTGACGACGATCTCAAGCCCCATGCAGGTCACATGTTCGCAGCAACCGTTCACGTGGTTGCAGAAATTCACCTCCGCATTTTGAGCCGAGCCGTGATGACGCGCTGCCCGCTTGAAAACAGCGAATTCGTGGCTCTCAAGTTCGATTGAACGGCCAGAAAGCGATGCTTCATAGCCCGTCGCACCCCTGTTAAAATCATGGGCGAAGCGGGTGCATTCTCTGAGGCAGAAAAGGCGAGAATCGCCTTTCTTGCCGAACGGATTGCTCATCATTCGCACCTCTACTACAACCTCGCTGAACCGGAAATCAGCGATGCTGAATTTGACCGGTTGTGGGACGAACTGAAGGGTCTTGACCCAAACCATCCCCAACTGCGACGGGTGGGTGCGGACGTCCCACCGGGAAGCGTCAAGGTCGACCACCTCTTTCCCATGCGCAGTCTGGACAAGGCAACAACCGACGAGGAACTGTCCCACTTCGTCAACGCCACCACCGGGGGCGCCGTGAGGTTTCTTTCTCAGCCAAAGTTGGACGGCTCAGCTCTTTCGCTTGAATACCGCATGGGACGGCTCGTTCGGGCTGCGACCCGTGGAAGCGGCGAGCGGGGCGAAGACGTGACGCGCAATGCGCTAAAGGTGGCAAATGTCCCCCACCACTTGCCGCATCCTGTCGACGTTCACGTGCGAGGTGAAGTGGTGATGCCGCTCGCGGTTTTTGACCGAAAGTACAGGGAAACATCACCGAACCCGCGCAACCTCGCTGCAGGGGCCTTGCGCCAGAAACACGACGACGGAAAAGCCGATGCTTCCGACCTCGTCTTCCAAGCCTACGACGCAAAAGTGCCTGAAGGAGAACACCGTCACCCCGACAGTCAACCTGTTCCCGAGATGGACAACGACACCGAGATGCTGGCGTGGATGGAGGACCGCTTAGGCATCGTCCCAGCACCCTGGGAGGTTCATGAGGGGGCCACCCCTTCGGAAGCGGCGAAACTTCTGCATGCGTCAACGGTGAACTGGACGGATAAACGAAGTTCATATGCGTTTGAAATCGATGGGGTGGTGTTCAAACTTGACAACCTTGCACAGCGCGAACAATTGGGCATGACCGCCCACCATCCACGATGGGCCTTGGCGTGGAAATTCCCTCCCGAGGAAGCGACGTCGGTTCTCTTGGCGGTTGAATGGCAGACGGGTCGAACGGGGAACATCACGCCCGTTGCTCGGATAGCACCGCAACGCGTGGGCGGGGTGACCGTTGAAAACACCACCTTGCACAACCTCGGCGAAGTGCAACGTCTTGGCGTTCACATCGGCGACAAGGTCCTCATCGTTCGTCGCGGTGACGTTATTCCAAAGATTGAATCCTCACTTGGCCCTGCTGTCTCCGATGACATGAGGGGCAGGTTCCACGCTTCGGGTGAACCGTTTGAAGCCGAGTTGCCTCGGACAAGGGACATTCTGGCACCGGAGGTTTGTCCCGCCTGTCAAGGCGAGGTCCAAAGCGAGGGGGCCTTTCTCAAGTGCCTCAACTTGCAATGCGACGCCCGAACCAGCCGGGCCGTGCTTTACTGGTGCCGGGCTCTTGAACTGGACGGCGTTGGTGAAAAATTGGTTGACCAGTTGCTTGAAGCAAACCTCATCGCTTCTTGCGCCGACCTGTATCGGCTTACGCTCAATGACTTGCTCGCCCTGGACCGTATGGGGGAAAAATCCGCAAATAACGTGCTGTTCGAAGTCGAGAAGGCCCGGTCCATGACGTTGGGGCGCTTTCTTCACGCCCTTGGCCTCCCTGGCATCGGCCCTGAATTGGCGACGTCCATGGCTCGCGTGATGGGGGATGCCCAGGGGTTGCTTGCGTGGTTGGACCGCGCTCACGCTGAGGTGGGGGATGCTGCGTACGGGCCGGTTGACGACGATGATGGCAAACCTCACGTAAACAACGCTGCGTTGCGTGAGGTTCTCGCTCTGGACGGCGTTGGTGAGATCGTCGCCCTCCAATTCCGGGACGGTCTTTCACGCCGACGAGCGTTGCTTGAGGACCTCATCGCACAAGTCACCGTTCTTCCCGAACCGGTGATGACCGAAGGAGGTCCGTTTGAGGGGATGACCTTCTGCGTAACGGGGACCCTTTCTGCCTCACGTAAAGATATCCAGCAGCGGATCATCGATGCGGGAGGAAAAATCGTTGGAAGCGTGTCGGCCAAACTCAGCGTGCTCGTGGCCGGCGAGAAGGCGGGCTCGAAACTGGCCAAGGCCACGGATTTGGGCGTAGCGGTTTGGAGCGAGCAAGACCTGACAGCTTCGCTTGAAAACGGTTCTTTGAACGGCCGCGTCCAAAGCGTCAACGAAAGCCCCGAGGAGCAAACCGTGAACAACGGGCAGCGGTCGCTCAGCGATTATTCGTGAATTCAACCGTAGAGCATGGCGCTGGTCGCTGCTCCAACTTCGCCGCCGGTCGAGGAGTCCAGCAAGGCTTTCAGTTGAGCTTCGAGCATTTCCGCTTCCTCAAGAAGTGGCTCTTCGGGGAGTTCCATCGGCAGCAGCACGTTCAGCCGTTCGATGATGGCCGCTGCAGCACGAGCATCGGGGTATCTTGGATCGGCTTCCACCATGATGGACATGGTCCCGAGCCCACGGCGCGAAGCCTCGCCCAAAATACCGGCGTTCATGCCCCGAATCACACCGCTTTCCAACAAAGGAATGCCCATGTCTTTGAGCATCGTGCGAACCGTTTCGTTGCACCCAATGCCCACCACGTCGATGGCGTCGGTGTCTTCGTATTCGACCATGGGGTCAACGCCGTCCATGTTCGACTTCATCCCCGCTTTTGCGAACGCGTCAACGACAACGCCAGCGAGCACTTTGTGTTGTTTGGACCACTCAAACAATTCCCAAACGATTTTGTGAACCAAGGTTTCGGGAACGACCATTTCACTCATGAGCAGGATGACTTGGTCGCATCCGTCGATGGTGCAATGGGGTTTACCGGCGTAGGCTCGGATGGGGGGCAAGGGGACGCCTTGCTGAATCAACGCCAGCGCAGGCAGTCGATCGTCGACCAAACCGCCAACAAATTCCAGTTCAAGGTTGTCAATGAGGTAGTGGGCAACGATGCTTGAGACCATTCCCACGCTGGGGAAACACGCCACGACCATAGCATTCTCGGTCTGAATCTCGGTGTTGATTCGAAGGCTGGGTCCATCCATGGTTACGGCAATCGTCCCTTCCGCTTCAAGACTTCCCCCTCCAAGCCACCAAACCTTCTTCATGCTTAACGCAAAGCCGGAGCCATGGTGAACGGTGAGAGCGAGCCACGGCCGCATCAACTTTCACCTTCGGCGTGGAATCGCTACGAAACCTGCCCCCGAATGTACTGGTTGAGCCGTCAGCGTTTGCCGAGAAAAGCGGGCATGGCGGCCTCGTTGGGCACCGCCGTTCACGCCTCCATTGAAGATTTGCTGAACATGGACCTCGAGGGTCGTGCTGGCGAAGAAAGTGGATGGTTACCGTTGACGGCTGAGGGCTTTCTCAAAACGCGTTGGGAGGAAGAGAAAGCCGTTTTTCTCGCCACGCCGCGCCGCCCTGACTGGAAGGACAGCAAATGGTCCGAGGCCCAGA
>JAUREJ010000032.1:0-4896 GCA_030827475.1 Candidatus Poseidonia sp. | reverse complement strand
CTGCTGAAGGCGAAAGCGTTCTCGCCGATGCTTACGCTGCTTGGGAAGCCACGAAACCCACGCCGTTGCCGATGGACGCCTCACCCGGCCCGGACACGTGCGGTGGGTTCTGCGACTGGAAAGCATGGTGTCCTCACTGGTGGACATGGCGACAGGCCTCGGGAACCTTGCACCAGGGCGATTTTGCAGATGCGGTGGTCTTGCTCCATCGTTACGAGGCTTCCACCGGCGCTGCGGTGCTGGAATTGTGCGAACCTCTGGATGAATCGGGACGCGCTATCCCGACGGGTCAGCAATGTGCAGCCCGCTTTGACGGACGGGGAAAAGAAGCCTTGGAGGAGCTCCAAGCCACGGGACATCAAGGTCCGATGTTCCTCGGGTCGGTGATGACCACGAGAGGTACATGGCGCATTGGACCCTGGTGCGATGTCCTGCCGTGGGCGCCGTTCGAGGACGGTGTACCGCACACGCCCCTGCCGAGGGAGATGGACGGGTGACTCAACGTTCGCTCACCCGAGGCGAAGGTGCGATCGAATGGTGTCTTTTGCGTCGTTGCACTCAAGGCCGTTTGGCGAAAGCAACCACGCGATGTAACCCGGGTCATGCTCCTGAATTTCAAACAGGGTTCGCCCTCGGTGTCGGCCGAACGAGAGGATGTAATGCTCCCCGTCGATGCGGACCTTTCCCATGCCGTCCAGCGGTTCGAGGTCGTTGAGACCCCGCCCCAGAGCAGAGGCGTCGCTGGCTCCATCCCCGTGAACAGCCCAACGTTCCAATTCCCTGATCGACCGTCGAAATGCGGGCGCATGGTCAACGGACAAGCGCCAAAAGAGCAGCATCGTTGCAGCAGCATCCGCCGCAGCGGTGTGAGCGGCGTCCAAACGAATGCCGTGACGCTGACACAGCGCACCAAGGTTGTGCGGGCGGGGCAGGCGCAAACGTCGCACCAACTCCAGCGTATCCATGATGGCTTTTGGCTCGGGGGCGAGTTTTCCAAGTCGCAGATATTCATTCTTGAGCATCGCGAAGTCGAATTTCCGAACGTTGTGGCCCACCAAGACGGCACCGTCGATGAGAGCAGCCACTTCATCCGCAACTTCAGCGAACTTTGGCCGTCCTTGCACATCTTGGTTGTAGATGCCGTGGATGCGGCTGGCATCCAACGGAATGGAGACAACGGGGTTCACAATGCGTTCCATGTTGACAGCAGTACCGTCTTCGAGGGTTCCAATCAACGCCAATTGGACGATACGGTCGTTGTTTGTGGAGACACCGGTGGTTTCCAAATCGAAGGCCAACACCTTCTCTCCTTGAAAGAGGTCTTGGGCCATGCTTTCTCACCGACCGACACCCTCTTTCAACATCACTCCTAAACCGGATGACGCTTTCCCTTGGGCATGGGCTTGCGAGATTGGTTTCGAAAATCCGGATCGCTCGAGCAACTCGGGGAAGCAGAAAGCAACGAAACGGCTTTGGACGGAGATGGTGAGGTTGAATTTGCCGCTTTGCAAGAGCGTCGAATGAAGGAAGCGATGACGCTTTTGGACGCCTTGGAGGACACCGTTGAGGAAGAAAGGCTCGTCGAAGCTCCGTACGACGCCAGCGAAGCGGATGTTGCAAGCTTGCGGGAAGAAGGGCACGGTATGGACGATGCGTTCACCCACGCCGACGAGGTGGTGATCGAGGACGTGGCCGCTTTGGACGACCCTTACGAGTCGGCGGTGGTTGAAGGGGACCTTCCTCAACCGGTGGTTCTGGAAGGGGACGAAAACCCCGCTTCTGTTTAATCACCCCTCCCGAACCATTAGATAGGGTGGGGGCGGCCAAACTTCCATGTTCGGCGGGGCAAAGCAGGGGCACTTGACCGCCCTCGTTTTGTTGATGCTGACGATGAGCAGCCTGGCCGGTTGTACGGGCGTTCTTGATACGACCGTCCATCCCCGTGCCTCGCTGGAAGCCTATCCACTTCTCATCCAAGAAGGCGAAATGGTGACCCTCGATGCGCGGGAATCGTCCCCTGTTGAAGGCGTGATCACCTCGTATCAATGGGATTTTGGTGACGGGACAACGGCGGAAACCGTGGTTGGTTTCACTTCCCATACCTACTTGAAATACGGCCAATACACGGTCCGCCTTACGGTGACAAATGACCAAGGCGGAACCGATGATACCATCGCTTCAATCAAGGTTAACGGCGCACCGACCATCAACATCAGCATGCCTACTTCGGTTCGTGCCGGCGATGCTGCGTTGCTTGATGCCTCCAATTCCGCTGACCCCGAAGGGGACGAACTCACCTTTGCTTGGGACTTGAACCTCGCCGAAGACAGCAACGGTGATGGTGACCCAACCAACGATGCAGACGAAACCGCTTCGAGCGTCCTGCTTGACACGTCCGCTTCAGGACTGATGCTCGGCATGCTTCGCGTTGACGATTCGGGTGGAGCCTTTGCTGTGCAGCCGTTCGAAGTCAACGTGACGACGCGGACCTTTCAGGTCGTTTGGGTGACCGAGACCGTCGAGGTGAGTTGGGACGAATACCTCGACCAAGGCGAGACGTGGTCAGGGAACATGACTCCCGGCGAATACGGACGCGTTATGGGTTACAACGCCGTGCTTGAACTCGAACGCGATGTGGCTCCCCCTCATGACAACTTCACCTTGGCGTTGAACATCATCGAGGAGAATTCCAAACGGACCGTGAATACTGAACCGGGGAATTACACCACAAACGAACCCGCCCGCGCTGAGATGAACGAGGACGGCATGAATCCTCCCGGGGAAGATGGAATGTACACCTCGGACTCGAAGGAGGAGTTGCTCGAACGTCTCTTGGGAACGCGAGAATCGGCCCGAGGCCAGGGCGTTTGGATATGGTCCGTTCTCGCGAAGCAATCCGACCCTGACGCCCTCATCGGAGAATTGGACCCCGACCCGGGCAACGAATGGAGTTTGACCGTGGAGGTGCTCATCATGCGGCCGAGCCTCACCGAAGTTTCGGTTGCCGAGGGCAACCGGTGAAAGCGAAAGGGGTATGAAGCGGGGCGCTTTGGATAGGGGTGGTTACGATGGTGGACACGGTTGAAATCGGGCGCGTCACGCTTCGAGACACGGTTTCTGTTGACCTTTCGGTCTGGATGAACGACCCCGATGATTGGGATTTCCGCCCCGCCTTGCGTTACTCCGGTTCCACGTTGACCGTCGCCTGCGCCATCAAAGGGGACGTTTTGGCCACCGTTGACTTGGACGACGAGCAGGACGAGGCTCTCCACCGGGACCGAGTCGCAGAACTTCGCGTGAAGTTCCAAGTTCACGGCATGCACGGCCGCCTCAACGACATCCACCCGATCATCGCCGACGGGAAGGCCAAGAAATTGGCCACGGCGAATTGGAAAACGACCCAGCCGGTCTCGTTTGAGTGAACCCCCAGCGAATCTTTGATAACGGTTCAATCCGTTTCCATCGTTCATGCCTTCAAGCACGGAACGAGGTCCCCAAAAACAAGCACGCTTTGAACGACTATGCGCTGAAATCCACCGCTTTGTCACGGCCAATCCGGGATGTTCAGCCCAAGCCATCGTGGCGAGTTTAAACCACGATCAAAAACTTCGAAACCACGGCCTTACGCCCCGAAAAGTCGGCTTCTTCATCACCCGAAACCTGCGTCAATCCCTCAACTGGTGGCAGGACCATCGCGCCGGACGACGCGTCTACGGTCCCGTCGATGAGGCGGGACCTCAAAATTGAGTCTAAGCCAATCCTCGAGGGCGAGGTGCTCATGTAGGCGCCGCTTGTCCCGGGGACCATGGAGGAACGGGTCGCTGCCTATTTTGACCTGGACGGGACTTTGCTCAACGCTTCCAGCGAGAAGACCCTCACGGCGCACCTTTCTCGTCGACATCCATGGCGTATCCCTTGGGGCGCACTGGCATGGACGACGGGTTTCGTCACGAATTTGCTGCGCGGACGAGCAGTGTACGATGCCGCTCGAAACCGAGGCCATCTGTCCTTGGCCTCGTGGGAAACGCTGACGAAATACGCCGACCATCTGGCCGAACATCGCCTGAAGGCCCACGTTCCCCAGGAAGCATGGGACCGTCTTGCATGGCACCGAGAACAAGGTCACCGCTTGGTTTTGGTCACCGCTACGGTTGCACCCATGGCCGAGGCCATGGGGCGCGTGCTCAACATGGATGCGGTGTACGGCTGCGGACCTCTGGAGCGAAACGGACGTCTCTCGGGTTCCGAACGGGGGTGGAGCGTGCCCCGGCGCAAGGGTAAGGTCCCTGTGGTTCAAGCCGACGCATTGGAAAATGGGCATGCCCTTTCGTCATGTTACGGGTACGGAAACACGCTTGCCGACGCTTGGTTCATGGAGTTGTGCGGGCATGCTATCGCCGTGAGTCCAGAAGGGTCGTTGCGTCGCCATGCCGAAACGAAAGGCTGGCAGATCGTGGATTGGAATTGAGCCTTCATATACGGTCAAGCGTCATAATCAGCATGCACTTGGGAGATTTATTCGGTGACGGTGGTTTCGATGAAGAAGACGAGAACGTTTCCTCCGGCGACGTGCAGTCTGATCGGCGAGAGGCTTTGTTGAACAACATGTTGAGCAAAGCTCGTTCCATCGAGCGGGCAGCCGGCCTCGTCATGAGCATCATGGAGAAAAACCAACAGCGCATGCAACTGGACGACGAGGACCGCCTCGTCATTTTCGGCACCTTGGCCAACTACCGCGTGAGAATGGAAGACTTCCTGCAAAAGTTTGCGAACCCCTTTACCTACAACTCCTTTGATACCGTCGAGGTTCACCCAAAGCAAAGGATGGTGGACGACCCACGGAAGGCATGCGTTCAGGTCCGCGAACAGAAAAACATGCCCGCCTACGACCTCTTC
>JAUREJ010000031.1 GCA_030827475.1 Candidatus Poseidonia sp. | reverse complement strand
CGACTTGATGGTGTCCCGAACGCCGCCGCCGGATTCGATCCAGTCGGGAGCGATGGTACCTTGCACGAGGTACTTTGCACCACACTTGGCTTGTTCGTCTTCAAAAATACGAATGAAGAGTTCACCGATCACCTTGCGCTTTTGTTCCGGTTCCGTAACGCCTCGAAGCGCTTCGAAATAGCGGTCGGCTGCCTTCACGGTGATCAGATTGATGCCTTGCGCTTCCAAAAGTTCCTGGATTTGTTCGGTCTCGTTCTTTCGCATAAACCCCGTGTCAACATACACGCAGTGGAGCAAATTGCCAACGGCTTTGTTGGCGATGACGGCGGCGACGGTTGAGTCCACGCCTCCTGAACAGGCGATGATGGCGATGTCATCAATGGTGGCCTGAAGAGTCTCAATGCTTTCTGCAATGAACTCTTCAGCATCGAACATCTCATGCACCGCCGTTGATTTCACGGTCTTGCGCCTTCACACGCTCAATTTGGTCGAGTTTGTTTTGCTCGAGGGCAGCGGCGTAAGTTGGGTTGGAGAGGGCGAGCATCTGCACAGCGAGGTAACCGGCGTTGTCCCCTCGGTCAACGCCGACGGTAGCGGCTGGAACGCCTGGGGGGAGTTGGGCAATCGAAAGAAGAGAATCATAGGGCACTTTCCCACCGCAAGGCACGCCGATGACGGGCTTGGTGGTGAGGGCTGCAACTGCGCCCGGAAGTGCAGCAGCGAGACCGGCCATGGCGATGAAAATAGAACAACCGTCGTCGATCGCATCGCCGACGATCTGTTCAACAAACCGTGGAGAACGGTGGGCAGAAGCCACGCGGAGTTGATAGGGCACGTTAAATTGCTTCAGAATCTTGGTGCACTTTTCGGCGATGGGCATGTCCGAGGAGGACCCGAGTAGTATGGTTACATCCATGCCACATCGCCATCGCGGGTGGTTCTTTAGGATGCCTCTCAAGGCAAATGGACCTCGGGGCTCATTCTTCCTCGCCCGAGGTTGTGGAGATGACCTTCAATGCCTTCCAGCGTACGTTGGGAACCAACGTCATTGGGAAGGAGCTTCCGGAAGCAAAGGCTTCGATACGAAGGCGAGTCTGCTCGCCGTCAAGACGGCCAAACATCACCAGAAGCGTGTCGCCCTCCATGGTCCATGCCATTTCACCTTGGGTCCATGTTCCGCTGACGACGCGCCATCCGGGCAAAGCATCTGCAGATAAACGGTGAGTAGCGTACCACGGACGTTCGATGGCGGGCGCCGTGGAAGAAGCGAGATGATTCATGGCGACGAACAGCATCGGAACACAGCCAAGAACGGCAGCATAGCCCGCCCACCACCATTCTTCAAGCGGCACGAACCAAACCACCGTCAAAACGACGCCGGCAGCGACAAGCGTTGTTGCACAAAGCACGACGCGCCCGTCCCGCATGGCGCTTTGTCGTTGGCCAATACCGGTGAAAAACGTGAAGGCGAACAAAGCCAGCGTGATTGCAGCAAGCGGAAGCCGAACCTCTGGATACCGCCCGAAGAGCACGAGCATGACCATGAATGCAGCAGGCAGCAAGGCCCACGAAAACACCAGAAGCGTGATCGTGTAGTCTGCGGACAGCGGAGCGATGGACCAGCCTTTGGGGAGGTCCGTTTGCGATTCCACGGTTTTGGGGCTCGTCCTTTTCCATTAAGCCTATCCGTGTTCAAGCGTCGTCAAAGGGATGGCGCAAGCAGAGGTTTCTGGCGGCGTACACTTCGTCAACTCGGCGAACCGGTGTGGTGATGGGAGCCTGGTGAAGAACTTCGGGATCAACGGTGAGGACTTCGACGAAGTGTTTTGCAAAGGTATCGAGCGTGTCTTTGGATTCCGTTTCCGTCGGTTCAATCATCATGCATTCGGGGACGACGAGCGGGAAGTACACCGTCGGCGCCATGTAGCCGCGGTCGAGCAAGCCCTTGGCGACGTCCATGGCTGATATGCCCAAAGCATCCTTTGCCGGTTGCATGGAGAGGGTGAACTCGTGCTTCGCAATGTCGGTTTCAGCACCGTCGATGAAGAGGTGGTCGACACCGATGCGCTTGGCTTCACGGTGGATGGCGTGCCGGAGGTAATTGGCGTTCAGGACGGCATGTTCGGACATCGTGGTCAAGCCATTCCCATAGCGGCGGTAGTACGCCCAGCAACGGATGACAGCGCCCGCGTTGCCGTGCCACTGTTGGACTTTACCGATGCTATGTTCCGGCTCAAGCCAGTGATACCAGTGCTCGTCCACGGCTTGGCTGCGTTCTTCTGCGGTCGGCGTTCGCCGGGCAGCAAGCGGTCCAGGGAGGAAGGGGGCCAAGTGGGCTTTGACGCCGATAGGGCCGGAACCCGGGCCGCCACCGCCGTGGGGCTGGGAGAACGTCTTGTGCAGATTGAAGTGAACGGCGTCGAAACCCATCAAGCCCGGCGAGGTAATGCCGAGAATGGCGTTAAAGTTCGCCCCGTCATAGTACATCTGCCCGCCAGCGGCGTGGACGATAGCACTCGCCGCTGAGATATCGGCCTCGAACAAGCCGAGGGTGTTGGGGTTGGTGATCATCATCGCAGCGGTGGTTTCATCGGCGACGGCAGCCAAGGCATCCAAGTCGATGCGCCCGTCTTCTCGGCTTGGAATTTCAACGATTTCAAAGCCAGCCATAGCGGCTGATGCTGGGTTTGTTCCGTGGGCTGAGTCGGGAACGATGACCTTCGTTCGTTGGTCTTCGCCTCGCAAACGGAAGTATTCCTGAATGCAGCGAACCGCCGTAAACTCGCCTTGAGCACCCGCAACGGGTTGAAGCGTAACCTGGTCCATTCCTGCGCAGATTTCCAACATGTGTTGCATTTCGTAGTAGATTGAGAGAAGACCTTGGAGGTGATGCTCTGGCAGGTGCGGGTGGATGTCGGCGATGCCGGGAAGCTGGGCGATCACTTCGTTGACCCTCGGGTTGTGTTTCATCGTGCAAGAGCCAAGGGGGTAAAAGCCGGTGTCAATGCCGAAGTTCCGCTTGGAGAGCCAGGTGTAATGGCGCACCATTTCAGGTTCCGAGAGGCGGGGCCAGCGAGCCTGATTCTTTCGAATCAAACCTTTGGGGACGGTTGCTTGACCCTTGGTCGGGAGGCCCTGAGGTTGGCTATAACCCGTATTTTCAGCACCGTGATGGTCGAAAAGGTGGCTCATGCGTTCACCTCCTGATGGGTCGACCAAAGCGCCAATTGGGCTGCAAGCGCAGCGATATCGGCCGATGAAGTTTGATCGGTGGTCGTGACCAAGATACGGTCGTCGTGCTCGGGATACCATCGGCTCAAATCAAAACCGCCGGTGATGCCGTTGGCGTCCAAGAACGCCAAGCATGAAGCCGCGGTTCCAGGGACGGCAATGGCGAACTCGTTGAAATGCGCAGCATCGTGGACGAGGGTGACGCCGGGGGTGGCTTGAAGCGCCTCTTTTGCTGCTTGGCAGGCTTGGAGGTTCCGCTCCGCCAACACCCGCAACCCGTCGGGTCCGAGCAAAGCCATGTGCATGGCCCCCATCAAAGCGATGAGGGTCTCGTTGGTGCAGATGTTGGATGTGGCTCGGTGACGGCGAATGTGCTGTTCACGTGTGGAGAGCGTCAAACAGTACGCTTCATTTCCGTCCACGTCAACCGACCGCCCAACGATGCGCCCCGGCATAAGGCGAAGATAGGGTTGAGAGCAGGCAAAGATTCCGTAGAGCGGACCGCCACCGGTGACGGGGCTGCCCAGCGGTTGACCCTCGCCCACCACAATGTCCGCACCGTAGTGGCCCGGCGCTTCGACCACGCCCAAGGACACGGGTTGAACCCCGACGATGAGCGCCGTGTGTTCGCCGATGATCTCCTTGACGCGCACGAGATTTTCGTCCAGAACACCAAGCGGATTGGGTTGTTCGAGGTACACGCCGCACGAACCCGCTGCCTCAGCCAGCGATTCGAGGTCCAACGAACCGTCGGCAAGGTGGTCGATGGTTCGAATCTCAATTTCTGCACCTTGACAGTAGTTGAACATCACCGAACGCTTGTCCGGAGGGGTCAGAGAGGAGATGTAGACCGTGTTGGGCTGGCTCGCTTTGCGGTTGTGAACACGCACGGCACAGGTGAGGGCTTCAGCGGCAGCGGTGGATCCATCGTAGAGCGAGAGGTTGGCGATGGGCAAGCCGACCAATTCCGAGACGAGCGTCTGAAACTCCCACATGGCCTGAAGCATGCCCTGGCTGACCTCGGGCTGATAGGGCGTGTACGCCGTGAGGAATTCCCCACGGGTTACAAGTTGAAACACCGATGCAGGGACGTAGTTTCGGTAGAGACCAGCACCCAAAAACGACGGGCGCTGTCCCAAGGCGAGGTTTGCCCCTAGCAAACGGCGGGCGTCGCTGATGATTTCCTCCTCGGACTGGGGTCCGGGGAGGGGTAAATCGCCTTTGAATCGGACTTCAGCAGGAATATCGGCAAACAAGGCCTCCATGCTCTCGAAACCCATCTCCTGAAGCATCTCCAATTCTCGGCCACGGTTTGGAAGTTGGTCCACCATACAACATCGCCTCGGAGGGTTGAGGGAAACGAACCGCGTCCCGCTCATAATGAATTGCTTCCCCCCACAACCCGCAAGGGAACAGCCTATGACACGGAACCTCGTGGCAAGACCATGGTTCGGGTGGCGATGGTGGTGACCAACGCATGTGCTCCCGACCCGCGAGTTCTTCGCCACGCGGAATGGATGGTGGAGGCGGGTCACGAGGTCACCGTTCACGCCTTTGACCGATCAATGGAGCATCCGATGAGCGAAAACCACCGAGGCGTTCGCATCATGCGTTACCACCTCGGGAAGACTCCGTACGGCGGTGCGCTTCGGACCTACCAAGGCATCCGTGCCTTCCAGCGTCAGGTGACGAGGACCCTGCTCCACGACCCACCCGCCTTGGTGTACTGTCACGATGCCGATACACTTCGGGTTGGAACCGCCTTGAAACAGCAACTCGGCGTCCCGTTTGTGTTTGACATGCACGACCTCCAACACACGTGGATTCGTTTTGAAGCCCCCCACTCACGACTCCGAGCGGCCCTTGCAGGACAAATGAAGCGAGGGATGTTGAACCGAGCCAAACATGCGAGCGTTGTCATCACTTCGAGCGGTAGCGTCAATCAGGCGAGTCGTGGTCTCGCAGAGTGGTTGGCCCATCACGGCCTTCAAAGCCATGTTGTTGAAAATCGACCCGAGGCCCCCATTCCAAACCGTCCCTCGGCGCAACGATCGGGCTGGACGGTGGGCTACGTCGGCCGCGTTCGCGACCGAAAAGCCCTCGATGTGCTCGTCAAAGCCGTGCGTGCAATGCAGCCGCACGAACGGCCAAAAATCCGTGTCGCAGGCGACGGTGTTGCAGCTGCTGGTGTCCGACGGCACCTCATGGAACTCGTCGAAGCAGGTGACGTGGAAGCCGAAGTCACCGGTGCTTTCACGCAGGAGGAACTCCCCGATTTGATGGCTGAAATCGACGTGATGTACGCCATGTATTCGCCGCAACGAGGGAACATCATGCAAGGTGCGCTGCCCGTCAAAATGTTTGATGCTGCAGCCCATGGCGTCCCTTCGGTCGTGAACGACGGTTGTTTGATGGCCGAAGTTGCCAAGAGCGAACAACTCGGTTGTCCCGCAACATGGGGCGACGTTGAATCGGTTGCTGATGCGCTAAAGTCAGCCCGGGGCATGGAGGTGCGATTGGACGTAACCGCTGAGCGGGAACACCGGCGTTGGAAGGAAGCCGTGCTTCCGCTTCTTGAGCCCCTTCAATAGAAGGGAGGGCGAACGACCACGGCCCGAACGGACTTTCTTGGACTCGCTACGATGAGAATTTCGTCACCTTCGCGAACACCGGAGAGGTACCCAAGACCGATGCCAGTGTTGTCAAGCGATGGCGCTGGTGCACCGGAGGTCAAACGACCGATGGGGGTGCCATCCACGGATTGCACCTCTTTGCCGGGTCTGGGCAGAGGCCCTTTCTCGGTGTAACGGATGCCCCACCATCGTGCGTCCAATTCGTCGTGACCGACGACGCGATGCTTGCCGACGAACTCGTGGTCCACGTCCAAGCCGAAGGGAACGTTCGTTTCCCAAGAATCCCGAGCCAAAAACGGGTCATCGTTCAAGGAAGGTGAACAGAAGTCAACGCCGGAGAGCAAGTATCCTTTCTCAAGACGAAGGGTGTCACGTGCACCAAGACCCACAGGCGTTGCGCCGCTGGCAACAAGGGCCCGCCAGAGCGCTGGCGCATCGGCGTTTGGAATGAAAATCTCGTAACCCGCTTCACCGGTGTAGCCCGTTCCCTGAATCCAACCCGTCACACCGAGCTTGTTCTCCGTGAGGGCTCGCCATTTGAAGCGAGGAACATGTTGGCCCTCGCCCATGGCGTCGTCAAGAATCGCCTTGGCCATGGGTCCCTGAAGCGCAACAATGGCCGTCGCATCAGAGAGGTTTTCGAGAACGATGGACCCGTCATCGGGAAGATGCTCGGTGAACCATGTCCACATCACCTCGATCATCGAAGCGTTGGGGACGCCGAGGATTTCTTCCTCGTTCACCACGGCGAAGATCATG
Source organism: Candidatus Poseidonia sp. (assembly GCA_030827475.1). GTDB lineage: Archaea > Thermoplasmatota > Poseidoniia > Poseidoniales > Poseidoniaceae > Poseidonia. The sequence goes on along the minus strand of JAUREJ010000031.1, from coordinate 13,446 downwards.
TCGTCGATAAGGAAACCGTCCTCATCAAGAAAGTGAGTGTACGCACAACGCTCTGGAGGGATGGCGGTCACCCGTTGGGTGGCTACGCTTTCCAGCCACATACGGACACCTTGGCCTGAGAACCTGAACGAGCCCATGTGCGAGACATCGAAGAGGCCAGCCGAACTCCGGGTTGCGAGGTGTTCATCCCGAATGTTGGAATACCATATCGGAAGTTCAAAGCCGTGAAAGTCGACCAGGTTCGCCTCAAGGGCAACGTGTTCGTCGTAGAGGGCGGTTCGAACCGGAGGGGCATCGCTCATGGTTCGGGCAAGCCCGTTCGCCACATAAACATCGGTTTGGCTCAGGCTGATTCTGCGGCGGGGAGGCCACGGCAAATTTCATCGCCGTGATGAACGACCCTTGCGACGAAACGGTCGAGCGTAGTTCTCGTCACGTTTTGGTTGACCAAAACCATTCGCAAGATGACATCATCGCCGATGTTGGACCTGCTCACCATGAAGGATCCCTCTTGAATCAGGCGATGACGGATTTCGGCGTTCACGCTGTTGAGGTCCTCAACGTCGTTGGTGTACCGGAAACACACGTTGGTCCACATCCGGTCGGAAACCATCTCGAGGCGGGGGTGCTCCTCAATGAGGGCTTGAAGGTGGTCGGCGTCGGCCATGTGTTGGTCGACCATCGCCGCCCAACCGGCATCCCCACGGACACGCCACTCGATCCACAACTTCAGGGCGTCGTTGCGGCGGGCGCATTGGAGAGAATAGCGGCCAAGGTCGTCATCCGCCGCTTCGTTGTGGAACAAGTAGTGGGCCACGCTCACGTGGTCGCACAAGCGGCGAAGAATCTCCGGCTCTTTGATGAGGAAGACGCTGCACATCAGGGGGACGCTCATCATTTTGTGAGCGTCCCAGCAAATGCTGTCTGCTTTTTCAACGCCGTCCATCAACGAGGCATGGGTGGTGGAAAACACGCATGCTCCGCCCCAAGCGGCGTCGACGTGCAACCAGAGACCCTCTCGGTGAGCGATGTCGGCCAATTCATCGATGGGGTCAAAGGCACCCCGAACCGTGGAACCGGCCGTTGCAACGATGCAAAGTGGCACAAGGCCTTCTCGGCGAGCAAAATCCAATTCCTCAACCAGGCGGTCCGGTCGCATTCGTCCCTGTTCATCGCAGGCGACTTTGATAATGTTTTGATGGCCGATACCGATCACGTTTGAGGCCATGAGCACCGAATAATGGGCTTCTGCCGAGACGAAAACAGCCATCTTTCTTCCATCAAATCCTGTTTTTGTTGAGCCGGGGAGATGCTTTTCCCGTGCACACAACATGCCGAGCATGTTGCCATTGGAACCCCCGGTGGTGAAGGTCCCGAAGCCATCCGAAAAGCCAACGAGTTCGTTCATGCGGGTGATGAGGGTCTGTTCGATGAGGGTTGCGAACGGCGAAAGCTCGTAGGTGTACATTGAATTGTTTGTGGCAGCAGCGATGATCTCACCGGCCAACGCCGGCAAACTGAGACCGCCCCAAAGGGGGTTCATGAATTCAGAACGGTTTGTTTTGACGCTGTTCGCAAGATAGGTGTCGAGGTCATCCAGAATGGAATCCGTACCAAACCCCTGGAGGGGCAGGCCATGATCGAGCGTGCGCCGCATGGTGGCGAGGGATGATGCTGGACTTACCCGTCCTGGCCGGTCGTTGGATTGAACATGTTCCAACAGTCGGGCAGCGATTTCATCGATGAAGGTCGCTGCGTCCAAATCCATGTCTGTACCTCATCGCGGCCCGTTTATGAGCCTGTGTGTTAAGAATCACACCCCTTTTGGTCCGTGAGTGCTGCGTTTTTGAGCGCTGTTGACAAATCCCGTTGCGTGGACGAGCGCCATGATGCTGGCGGATATGCGCGTTAAATAAGTTTCATGCTTAATGAATAAAAGGCCTACGGGGAGGCTCATCTCCCTCCTCCGATGTCCCCTCAAAGCCCGACAAACCACCAGAAGCCTCACCCAGTTGATTGCCGATGGCCCATCTGGTCGTTTTCTCTTCAATCGATGAAGAAAACACCCCTGAGGCCTCCGAGCGAGGAAAAATCAATCCCTTTTTCATTCACTCTGCATAGTTTATCACGAACATTGAATAGGATGTGGTCAATCCCCGCACATGCTTGGACAGGTTGGAGGCAAATGGCTGGATCGACTTCATCAACAACTCGCAAAGGCCCTTCGCGCCAAAGGATGGTCCCAAATGGACATCGCAAAATCCACCGGTTCCACCCAGAGCACGGTCTCGCGCCAGATCATGAAACCGCTGCTCCCCTTGGGCGCCACAGCTGATGAGAGCACCGTGGATGCGTGGGCAGAGGAGATGGCGCAGGCACTCCACCAGTTTGGCCAGGGAGCCATCGTCCAACGGCAACGCTTGGTCTTTGAATTCCAGTTCAAGGGGAACCAAACCGTGCGGTTTGACAAGACGCTGACCGGCTTGAATCTCGATGCCGACCAAGCCTCAAGCGCCCTGCTGCGTCGCTTGGATTGGTCAACGGGGCGGTTGGACTTGCGCAGACTCGCCGCCTACATGCCGGCGGTCGGAATGAACATTGCAGCATGCCTTCCCGAGGCAACGATGACCGACGAAGTCGCAGCATATCCCGGAAGGATGACGCTGGTGGACAACGTGCTTCGTCGTCATGAAACCCCCGAAATGGGGGCATCCCATCACCTTGCTAGCATCCTCCTCCAAGCGAAGGCCATCGACGGTGAAAAATGCGCTGTTCTCAACCTCAAACCGCCAACACTCAACGGCCTGGTGGACCAGGGTGACATCAACTACATTTCAGACGAACTGGACTACAAACTCGGGTTCGCAACAAAGGGAACCATTCAACAGCATTCCGGTCGGCTTGATATCATCCTCGATGAAGGCGCCTTCGGATGGGAACCATCGCTGTACATTCTGGCACCCAATCCAATGGATTTGGTGGACCGGACACACGCCATCATCGATGCCATGAACACGGAGTGATCGCATGCGTACGATGTTGATCACCCTCCTCCTTTTCCTCGCACCGTTGAGCGGCTGTTTGCTTGAAACCGAAGATGACGGGTGTGTGTCGGCCCAAGGTTCTGGCGGAGAGGGCCCGCTCCGCATTCTCACCTACGACATCGCTGCTTTTTCCGATGAGATGCTCGGTGGGTTCACGTGCAACACGGGTTACGAGATTGAACTGATTTACGCTGACGATGCTGGAGGTATTCTCGAACTCCTTCTTCAAACCCAGCAAGCACCTCAGGCTCATGTGGCGATTGGCCTGGACAACACCTACTTGCAATCAGCCATTGACTTTGGCTTGCTGGCTGAACATGACGTGAACACGACCCACATTGACCCGACCGTAATGGAACGGTATAGCGGTCCCTTCGCCGTCCCGTTTGACCAAGGGGATGTCTGTCTGAATTACGACGAGAGGGAAGTTGACGGAGAAAATTTGACCGTTCCGACGAGTTTGTGGAACCTCACGGAGCCGGCATGGAAGGGCAAAACCGTCTTTCCCTCGCCGCTGACCTCCTCTCCGGGCCGTGCCTTCATGGCTGCAACGGTTTCGTATTTTGAAAACGACGAGGACGAAAGCACCGACGCCTTCGACTGGTGGCAGGCGATGTTCGAAAACGGTGCAACGGTCACGACCGGTTGGACCGAAGCGTACGAAATCCACTACAGCGGAGGCTACGGCGCGTGGGTGGACGGCCACCTTGGTGACGCTGCATTGACCGTATCGTACTGTCATTCGCCCGGTGTTGAGGCGTATTACAGCGGCAACTGGACGGTCTCCACCTCCCTGCTTCTTCCTCGCGCCTCCTTCCACCAGATTGAATACGGCGGACTGGTGAACGGCGGCGGCAATGTCGAGGCTGCAAATGCCTTCCTGACGTACCTGCTCAGTGAAGAGGTCAACCATAACATGCCGGTCAACAACCTCATGCAATCCGTGCTGGTGAACGCAACATGGCCCGAAACGGAGGGCTACCGCTACCACACAGATGTCCCGGAGGTCAAGGCCGACCTGTCAACCGAACGCATCGGAGCGGAAATGGATGCTTGGCTGCTTGCATGGACGCATGAGAAAAACGAGGCCGAAGCATGAACCTGGCTTCGTCCAAGAGAACTCCTTTCGGGGTACATCCCATTCAATGGCTTGTTCTGGCTTTTGTTATCGCCTTGGGCATTGGCCCCCTCTCTCTCGCCTTTACCCGTCTTTGGGCCGTCACCGGCATCACGCCTTGGGAGGCCGTGACCCAGGTTTACGAACTTCCTGCAGCCAAGGACGCCCTCACGTTTGCCGTCCTCGAAGCAACGGTTTCAACCGTCTTCACGGTGGCGATTGGCTTGCCGTTGGCTTGGGCCTTTGGCCGGTATTCTTGGAGTCGAATGCGGTTGAAGCGATCGCTTCTCTTCCTTCCCTTTGTCACGCCCCCCATCGTCGCAGCCGCTGGATTCCTCGCCTTGCTTTCACCGGGGGGTATCGTGTACGCCCTCGGCATCGATCTGCGAGGTGAGACCGGCATCATCGGCTGGATGGCGTCGGCCACCGGATGGGAGCACCCCGGCCATTTCATCGCCCTCATCACCGCCCACGTTTGGTTCAACCTCTCCCTTGTGGTGCGGTTTGTTGAGCCGGTCGTCGCCCAACTCGACCCACGATGGGAGGAACAATTGCGTTTGCTCCCTGCTGGACAAACCCGACTCGGGCGAATTCAACATCTCTGGATACCGATCCTTGGGCCAGCGACCACGGTGGCCGCGGCTTACACGTTCTTCTTCAGCTTCACGTCCTTCGCCATGGTCAAGTGGCTCGCTCCAGCCTCCAACACCCTCGAATCGCTTCTCGGAGAAATGGGGGGAACGGCGGGGATTGAGGGCTATCGCGTCGAGGCAAGCCTCGCCGTGCTCGGCATAGCGACGTTCCAAACCGTGATGATGCTGCTGATGCTCATTCTCGCAGGTCGTTTTGAGCGCAAGCACAGTCAGGTCTTGTCGCTGCATCACGAAGAAGCCAATCGGCGAAAGCACGGGACCGCTCCAAGAGTGTGGTCGTGGTTTGCCAACGGACTTCTCATCATGCTTCTCGCACCGTTGGTATCGGTCGTGGTGGCCTCCTTCCGGGTTCGTTCAAGCAACGGTGCAACCGCTGGTTACGAATGGACCTTCGAAGGTTGGAAGCGTGCGTGGTCTGGGGATTTCTCAACCGTGCCGGTGTACGATGCTTTGGCCAATTCCTTGACCTACGCTGTGATCACGCTGCTCGTTGCGCTCCCGCTTGGCTACGCCGTCGCCTCGAGTTTGGTCACGTTACGCCGAGAAGGGCATCGACGCGTGGCGGGCATGCTCGATTCGCTTTGCATGCTCCCGCTCTCGATGTCTGCGGTCATGGTCGGGTTGGGGATGGTGGCGGGCATTCTGCGTTGGTACCCGGACCTGTTTTCCTTCCCCTACCTCCCGGTTGTGCCGCATGTCATGCTGGTGCTACCGTTCGTGATTCGCTTGCTCACACCTGCGATGGAACGTATTGAACCAAAATTCGCCGAGCAGGCTTCGTTGCTCTCGCTCGGCCCTCTCGCCTTTTGGTGGCATTCTCGTGGGTCGTTTTTGGTCGTCCCTGCGACGATGGCCGCCTCGCTTTGCCTGGCCTTTTCGCTTGGCGAATTCGGAGCAACCTACTTGGTCGTACGCGTCGGTTCGTGGGATTCACTCTCCATCATGGTGGACCAAGTCGCCTCCCGACCGAAGTTTGACCCCTTCGTTCTCCCCACGGCAATGGCGCTCGCAACGGTGTTGATGGTCGTGACCTTGATGGTGCTCACCGTGAACGAGCGGGCACGAGCATGGAGGGTGCGACATGAGGTTTGAGATCAAAGCGGGAACGGTGAATGTGGAAAACGGCGCCATTTTCAGCGAACTCGACCTTGCCGTGGCCTCGGGGGAAATTGTCACGATTTTGGGCCCGAGCGGGTGTGGGAAAACGACCCTTTTACGCGCCTGCTGTGGTCTTACTGCGCTCACTTCGGGGGAACGGTGGCTTGGCGATGAAGCCCTTGAACCCGGGATTCACCCTGACATCACCCTGTTGTTCCAACAACCGGTCCTCTACCCCCACCTCAACGTCGCTCAGAACATCGCCCTTGGCGGCTCGAAGGCTGAAGGCAAAAAGCAACTTGCAGAACGCGTGAATGCGGTTTTGACGGCCATCGGTTTGGACGGCTTTCAGCAACGGGGGGTCGCCTCCCTTTCTGGTGGGGAAGCGCAGCGTGTGGCCTTTGGAAGGGCGCTCATGCAAGACCCCAAGGTGATGCTTCTCGACGAACCTTTTGCCTCGGTGGATGTGGCCCGCCGTTTGGCTTTGGCGGAAATGACTCGAGAACACCTGAAGGAGCGAAACATCACGGTGATTCATGTGACCCATGACGAGGATGAAGCACACATCATGTCGGACCGCCTCTTAAGGTGGTCCGAAGTGCAGCCAGCACCCCCGGACGGTGAAGAAGAGTGAACCGCCCTGAAGGGCAACCGTGGACGGTGCTCGAACGCTGGTTTCCTCAACGAGAATCGTGGTCACGGACCTCCCATGCCGCATGGTTGGGGGCCTTGTTCGTGGTCTTCTGCGCCCTGCCGTATGCCCTCATCAACCGTTTTTCGGGTTGGCGCAAGGCCTCCGTGCTCGATGTCCTCACGCCACTGGACACCGCTTTGCCGTTCCTGCCGTGGATGGTCGTGTTCTACGTCTCGTTCTACGCCTGTTTTCCCCTCATGTTCTGGCTGGGCGCAGCCGAACATCGTCGCCACCAAGGTGAACGCTTGACGCTCCGCCTGATGCAGGCAACGTGGTTGGCGTTCGTGATTTTTCTCGTCTTCCCGGTGGAGGTGGACCTGCGCCACCAAGTCGTTCACTCCAACGACGGCTTCGCCCCTCTTTTTGCTGCGTTGCACGCCTTGGACACGCCCTACAACGCATGGCCTTCGCTTCATGTGCTCCAAAGCCTGCTCGTGGTGTTGACCGTGCAGGGCTGGCTTGCAAACGACGGGGCTTTGCGCCCCTTGTTGCGAGGCATGCTTTGGTCTGCATGGGCTTTGCTAACCCTGTCGACGTTGCTCGTCAAGCAGCACTACATCTTCGATGCAGTCACCGCTGTGATTATCGGTGCCGTGCTTTGGCGGTTGTGGTTCAAACCCGTATTCAACCAAAGAGCGCATTGACCGTGTCGGGGCTGGTCAGATAAATCGTCAGTCCAACACCAGCCATGATCATCATCCACGACCCGACCATCTTGATGTGACCCGTTGCCCGCCGTAGGAAATTGATCATCACTTGTCGACCCATCCCGACCAACATCGTTACGGCGATCATCAAAATGAGCAATCCAACCATGAGCCCGGCAATCCCGAACCCGATGGCCGAGGTTCCCAAGGTGCTGAGGAAGACGACGAACGGAAGCACAGCAGCCGCCGTGCAATCGATGGATGCGGCCGCATACCCAATGCCGTAAAGGTACATGTTGCGACGTGGCGTGAAGGTGTCGTCGGCTTCGGTGGTGCTGTATTTGTCAACGAGGTTTTGTACGAAGCCCATGAGGTGGGAGGTGATGCCCAACAACATCAACGAGCCCAAGACGACCAGCAAAATGGCGATGAAGATGGCGATGTAGTGGATGATACCCGATTTTGCGAAGGCCTCGCCCATGAGCAAGGCGACGATACCGATGAGCCCGAAGAAGGTCCACATTCCCAAACCGGAAAGCACACCGATGTTGAACGAGCTGGGCATTCGCGTTTTCAGTTTGCCCTGTTCGATCAGTTCGTCCTCCCTCGCACCCAACGAAAGGTAGTACGAAATGAAGCCGGGAAGCACGGGGAAGGCACACGGCGAGAAGTACACCAGAATGGACAAAATCAGGCCGAGAACGAACACAGCAGTGAACGAGGTTTCGGGCTCCTCCCAACCGATACGATAACCGAAGGTTTCGGAAACGTCTTCCTTTAGGGCATCTTCGAGCACACCGTCAAACTTCTTCCACCCGTCCGCAGGCGAACCCGTTGCTTGCTGGGCGATGATGTAGCCCTCTTCGTCGATGATGAGCACCACCGGGATTTGCCCGGTTCCGCCGGTGGTGAACAACCGAACGGGGTCGGTGGTGCTTCCGTCCTCAAGCACCGCAGCGTTGACCGAACCGAATCCCGTGGGATAGAGCGGAACCGTGTAGGGCCCGCCGCTTTCGTTCATGTATTCCACGGATTCACCGTACCAAGCACCGTAAGCAAAGAGTTTGAGGCTCTTGTTGGAAGCGTTTGCCGTCGCCAGCCAGGCGTCCATGTTCTCTTCGAGGTGGGCCTGAACGGCGTGGCAGTTGCTGCAATCGCGTGCCATCAAATCGAGAACGATGACGCTGCCCCGATGTTCGTTGAGGTTGAACCACCCCGTCTCGTTCACCAAGCCGCCTTCCACGTCGGTTCGGTTGAGCGATTCAAAGACCAGATTGGGGATGGGAGCGGGTTCGGCGTCGGATTGGAACAACTCGTCCATGCTATCAAACATGGAAAGGGCAGCGAAGGAGATGGTGGTGAACATCACCACGGCGACGGCAAAGGCTTGCCACGTGGCCTTTTGCTTAAACACTCCCCAATCGGCTTGTTCTAGCAGGCCCATACATATCACTGAGGGCCGGTCGTAGAAGAAGGTAGTCATTGAAGGCCTTGCATACGACAGGCCACGTTGCCTCACGAATGAGGAGGTGGGCTCGGCCGGAATTGAACCGGCGCCAACGAACTCGGCAATTCCAAACAGGTTGTTCGTGGCTGGTTCAACTCCTGCCTTGTTACGCTACGATATGGGCTCGGCCGGAATTGAACCGGCGATCTTCGCCATGTGAAGGCGACGTCATAACCCCTAGACCACGAGCCCCTAGGTAATCCGCCGACCCGCCCCGCGGGTATAAGCCATACTCTGACTAACGGTGCTCGTTGAGATGGACCATACCTACCTCAAGTCGCTCGTGCGTTGGATGAACTTCCACCAAGAGAACGGGAACCTCAAGCACCTCTGCCAGTTCTTCGGCAAGCGAAAGCGGGAGTTCAATGCGCTGGTGTGCAGCATCGTACCGTATCCAACCGTCCGCTATGCCCAGTTCCTGCTGCAATTCAGCCATGTCGTCGGTCGCATCCTCAAGGGAGGTGGGGATCGCCCCAAAGAGAACGGTGTCGTCATCGCTCAGCACTTCGTAAGGACGGAGTGTGGCTTGACCGCGCCGCTTGAAGCGGTTGCGAAGTTGGCCTGCGTCCTTGTATTTGGCCGTGCAAAATTTGAGGTGGAAGGGTTTGTCTTGGGCTGCTTCTTTGAGACGGAGAGCAAGCTCTGCCGAACCTTCTGCGGCCGCCGTGATGCCCCCGCTCAGGTTGAAACCTCGCACGTCCATGTTCTCCTGATTGCCCACGGTGATTTCGAGTTCGTTGAGGTTCAGGAAGGTCACCGGAGCCTCGGCCAAGTCGTCCAACAAGGCAAACAGTTGCGATTCCTTGTCGGGCTCGCACGGCAATTCAACGCCGACCTCAATCCCCGCATCAACGCAGGCTTGCATGGTAGGCCGGTATTTTGTCGTCGTACCGTCCAAGAGGTGGAACCGAATTTCGTCAAGGCCTGCTGCACCAAAATCGCTCGCCCGTTCGGGGTCAAAAGGAATCGAAGTGTAGGCGTGAACGTGATGGTCCGGCCCGAAGGCTGCTTTGAGTTGACGAACCGCTTCAAGCGTCTTTTCCAGGTCAAGCATCGGGTCGCCTCCGGTGATGCCCGTGCCGGTGGCCTTCATGGCTTGGCCTTCCTCGATGACCTCCTCCCACGAGGTGCAGCGCCGTTCGTTGGCGAACATGTCCGGCGTTTCACGCCGATTTTCCGAAAGGGGGCAATAATCGCATCCCCAGTGGCATTTGCCCGTGACGAACAGAACAAGTTTGCTGCCTTGTTGGCATTGCACACAGCCCTCAGCCTCGCCCAGTTCAGCGGGCAAGACTTCCGTGGCCATGGGCAGGGATTGCATCATTCAGCCTCCTTCGTCAACGTGGCTGCGGTCAACAACCAGCGATGAAAGCGTCGGTCCAACGTCAGTTCAGGATGAAAGGTGACGCCGAGACGAGTTCCGTCGAGAACTCCCACGATTTCCTCACCGAGGGTGGCGATAGCGTCTGCCTTCAGCCCTTCTTTGCTGAAGCGGGGTGCTCGAATAAAGACCCCTGGGAAACCGCTGTCAACCGAAGCAGCCGCTTGAGACGAGACCTCCAACGGCTGGTGGGAGAAGCGGTCCCGTGGTGCTGGTTCAGCGGGTTTTGGAGCATCAACTGCCGGGGCATCGAGCGTGACCGAAACCACCGCCTCAAAGGATTCACGTTGTCGACCCCATGCATTTCGGGCAATGGACGCACCGAGGTACGGGACTCGTCCTTCACCGGGTTCAGCCAACAGAATGGCGCCTGCACAGGTGCCCAAAACGGGGCGATGAGGGTGCGCATCCATCCAATCGAACAGCCCGCTCAGCAAGGCCTCGTGTTGACTCGCAATCCGCATGGTCGTCGATTCACCACCCGGAAGAACAAGGGCATCAAGTGTACCGTCGACGTCCTCTTGTCGGCGACATTGGACGATTTCAACGTCAAGACCGAGTTCACTCGATGCTCCTCGCAACGCCTCGGCATGCTCGTGGCGGGCGCCCTGAAGCATGGCGATACCAACACGGAGCATGGCCACGCCTCTTCGCCCTTCCCTATCAGTCCAGCGCTTTAGCCGCCCTCGGTTTGCTGGAACGCCCTCCACGCATTTCAAAGACCTCCAAGCGCCACCGATGACCATGACGCACACCGGCGACTGTTTCCTCGTTCCCGGCCCCGTTCGCATGAGCGAGGCCTGCTTGCAAGCCATGGCCACGCCGGTGATGACGGCTCGAGGCCCCGAGTTTCGCCAGGTGATGGCGGAATTGAACTCCGGGCTGCGTCACGCGTTTAACCTCACGCCCTCTGAACCGAAAATGAAGACCCAATCGTGGGCCGGCGAAGACGGCTACAAGGTCGTCGTCGTGAGCGGCAGCGGCACCGCCGCCATGGAGATGGTCATCGCCAACCGATTCAGGAGCAACGACCTCGTCCTCGTCCCGACCAACGGGAAGTTTGGGGAGCGCGTCGCCGATATCTGCAAGCGGTTTTGCAACGTGAAGCACCTGCAATACGAATGGGGCCGCTCGTTTGACCACTATGAAATCGAACAGCAACTCGAACGAGGATGCTACGAAGCCTTGCTCATCTGTCACAACGAAACCAGCACGGGCATCACGCAAGATGCCGAAGCCATCGCAGAGATGTGCGAACGCCACGGCGTTGCGTTTGTTCTTGACGGCATCACCTCGGTGGGGGGCATGCCCGTTCACCCTGCGAAATGGAAAGCCGAAGCCGTGGTGGTGGGCGCACAAAAGTGTACGGCAGGTCCTTCAGGCATCGCCGCCGTAGCGTTGAGCGAACATTGCGTGGAGCGGATCAAGGCGATTGACCAGCAGGGGGAAACCGGCCCTCGCTACTACTTTGACATGATTTCTGCACTGAAGAAGGGTGACGACGACCAAACGCCGTGGACGCCCGCCATCAACCTCGCCATGGGCTGGGGTGCGGCGCTTGAAAACCTCAAAATTGAAGGCAACGAAAACCGATGGAGCCGTTGTGCCAAGATGGCCGACGGCGTCCGCCGACTCTTCCTTGACCTTGGTTTCCAGCTGCTTGCTGATGACGGACAACGCAGCAACACCGTCACCGCTATCATGTACCCCGAAGGTATTGACGATGCGTGGCGAAGTGCCCTGAAGGAGAGGTACCAAACCCAAGTCATTGGAGCACAGGACCATCTCAAAGGCAAGGTGTTCCGCGTGGGCTCAATGGGAGAAACGCCAATCGAGGAGATGGTCGAAGGTTGCAAGCGCATGTTGGCCTGCTTCCGAGAGTTCGGTCACGATGTTCCAGAAGTCAATGTGGATGCGTATTTTGCTTGAGGAGAGGTCATGACCCGTTGCATCGTCTTGGGACGCTTTCAACCCTTTCACCTCGGTCACGCTCGTCTGGTTGAGGCGGCCGTGAGCCACGCAGACGGCGATGAGGTGGTGGTTGCCATCGGCTCGGCCCAAGCCGGTTGGGAAGCCAACAACCCTTGGACGGCTGAGGAGCGTCAAGCGATGATTGAAGCCTGGGCGAACTCAACTGGAAACAACGTGACGGTCGTCTGCATCGACGATATCAACGACCCCCCCAATTGGGTTGAACACGCTGCAACAACCCACGGCGATGGACGGCTGGTCACCTCGGACGGCCCAACCGCAGAATTGTACCGGGCGGCCGGATGGGAGGTTCACGACGTCTCCTTGTCAGAACGTGAAAGGCTTGAGGGGTGGCGGGTGCGGCAAAGCGTGCGCATGCTCTCAACGGTGATGGACGACGAGGCTGCACGAACGGTGTTGGCGGCGAGCGTGCCCGAGGCGGTCATTGAGTGGCTCATTGAGAAAGATGCGATGTTCCGTTGTTCAACCTTTGAATCGGGCGTTCATGCCGGCTGAGCCTTTTCGTTTCCCGGGTTGCACTCTCCGAAGATTTGGTTAGTATTCACCCCTACGACGCTTCATGGCCGACCCCATCTTCAGCCCAGTTGGAAAATGGATGTGGACCGGTTCGGAATGGATTCCAGCCCCGCCAATGTCTGCATCAGATGATTACTCAACCATTAATCCCAGTGATTCGGTGATGTCCGGAAATGTGAAAATTAAACTATATCCGAACGATTCTCCGCCAGCCGACAGTCGTAGAAATGGTGGATTTTGGGGTGGGATTTGCCCATCATGCTCGAACATGAAAGAAGGAACAGATTGCGTTGGTTGCGGCTCCAATTTTTGTAAATTGTGTTCATGCAAACCCGAAGTATGTGACCCATGCTACAAACTGGATCTACAACACATGGTTAATTTGAAGAGAGATTTACGACTTCACGACCGTTATTGGGCATCGATTGGAATCGGTTTCTTGTTGCAATTTCCGTTTTCTCTAAGCGGGTTCTTGTTTGTTCCAGATCTTCTTGGTTTGTTTGACATTGGTGATTTTCTGCTTCATTTAATCTGGAATGTATTTGCAATTGTTTTGGGTGTTTTCTGGATTGCTTACCCTGGCTATCTTTACTTCATTTGCGGTGTACGTCCAAACGATGAGAAGGGGGGAGAACTTTCTTTGATGGAGCAAGAGTATGGGAAATTGACTGATCTCGACATTACGATATTGGAATCATAAACCGTATGAACGGTTTAGTGGATTTTCTTATTTTGAGGGAGTAATGGTTCTGGGATAGTATATATACTCTATCGGCTAGGTTGCCAATATGATTCCA
>JAUREJ010000030.1 GCA_030827475.1 Candidatus Poseidonia sp. | reverse complement strand
CCCAGCGCTGGCGGGTTGGAAGGCTCGGACCCCCGAATTGAGCGATGGCCTCTTCGTGTTCGTGCGGCGACAAGAACACCTCCCATCCCTTCTTGGGTTGAAAATGGGTGATGGCGTTGCACCAAGCGCAAACGGTGGTGGTTTCTTGCGAAGCGGGGTTGTGAATGCAGGCGAGGTCGCGAACCGAGACCGACATACGAAGGTCATTCGCCGAGCGTTTATCAAGTCTCAATGGACCATTGCGAGGAGCAAACCGAGAGCAACCTCGTTACATCTTCGTCCGTAATGTGAAGGTGGACCACAAAGCGAACCCGATGTGCGCCCGTGTCCAAGACATCAATCCCGTGAGCGGCGAGGTTCGCCACGATGTCTTTTGCAGGGGAGCGGCAGTCAACGTACACCATGTTGGTTTGAACCGTCGCCATGTCAACCGTGAACTCGGGTAAGCGGTTCAACCCCTCGGCGATGGTTCGTGCACGAGCGTGGTCGTCGGCCAACCGCTCCACGTGGTGATCCAGAGCGTGAGCGCAGGCAGCGGCGAGGAGGCCGGCTTGACGCCACCCCCCGCCGAACATTTTTCGCCATCGGTGGGCGTTTTGAATGAAGTTCCGGCTTCCAACCAAGACCGAGCCGACGGGGGCCCCAAGGCCCTTGGAAAAGCAAATCGAAACCGAATCATAGCCAGCGCACATTCGAGCAACATCAACACCGGTTGCCGCCGCAGCGTTGAAGATTCGGGCCCCGTCAAGGTGCGTCGCACACCCCATCTCCCGGGCGGCTGAGGCAATGTCATCCAGGGTATTGAGGTCGTAACAAGTTCCGCCACCGAGGTTGGACGTGTTTTCCACACACACGAGACTTCCGTTGGGGTAATGGCTGCCCGAACCTTCCGCTTTTCGCACGGCATTTCGAACCTGCTTGGCCGTCATCAACCCCTTTTCGCCGTCGACCAGCGCCACGGATGCTCCGCACAACGCAGCGTAACCCCCACCTTCGTAACGGTAGATGTGGGCCGTCTTGTCGCAAACGATTTCATCGCCGGGAACCGTATGGGTTCGCAACGCAATGGCGTTGGCCATGGTCCCGGAAGCGACGAACAGGCCCGCTTCTTTTCCGAACATTGTTGCAACCCGTTCTTGCAAGGCGATCACCGTCGGATCGTCGCCCAAAACATCGTCGCCTACGGGGGCTACAGCCATCGTTTTCCGCATGGCTGCCGTCGGTTGCGTGACCGTATCGGAGCGGAAATCAACACGGGTTGAGGGGTGTTCGCGCATGCTGAAGCCTCGGGACTCTCCTTCATGAAAGCCGTGTCAAAGCAATTTCAAATCACCGGTGATGGAATCCAACACTTCTGCATCGAACGGACCCAAAGCCAAAACGGTAGACGACCCCTTCGGGATTTGCGTATGCCCGGCGTCTTTGACGATACGCGCCGGAACGCCCTGTGCCGAAGCGGCTTCAACCAAGGCTCGAAAGTGCGTTTCATCCGGAACCTTCACGCAGATTTTCTTCTGCCCGGCTGCCAACCAAGCCTCAACATGAGCAGGATGGCTTGCACCTGCTCGCAGAAAGGCTTCCACCGAAGCATGACCCACCTGTGCAGCCACTTTCCCTTTGCCCATTTTGAGAGCTTGGTTCACAACGCAAACGAGTTTGACATCGGCGCCCACCGGGGCGAGGACGGGTTTTGGCGCCGTGATGCGGTGCAAAAAGGAGCGAAGACCCATGGTGCACCCCTCACAAGGTTTCCAGATGGCCCAACAGCACGTCCATGCTTCGTCGGGGACCCAGCATGCCCAAGACCGTCACCGTGCCGGCCGGTACTTCGGTGTGGCCTGCGTCGCGAACCACCGAAGCATAGCAACCCTCGGGAACACGGGCGGCGAGTTCGTGAAGAGCGGCTTCGTTCTCGACGCCCAAGACAATTTTTCGTGAACCTCCAGCCCGCCACCGTTCCAGCATACGAGACCGTCGTGCTCGTTGCACGACATCAACAGCGGCATGAGCGCATTGCGCTGCTGTTTTTCCGGTGCTGAGACCAAGGTCAAGACGGACGATCAGCGCCATGCTGGGAGCATCACCCATGGACGACATGAACATCACCCACATGTTGAACGTCGTCCGCAACGGTCGTCAACCCACGGAGGAAACCGTGGAGTGACGGACCAAACCACACGGCGAAGACGAGGTTCCCCAGAGCATGGACAGCGTCGAACGGCAACCCGTGAAGGAGGAGAAGGGCAAAGCCCGACGCAGAAAAGCTGCCGTCGATCAAGGAGAGCGTGGAGATGAATCCGAAGAGGAAGGCCGAGATAACTGCGACGCAGCACAGACGTTTCATGTCAAGAGTTTCCGCATCAGCGGCGAGGAAACGGGACCCAAGAACGGCGGCGCTCGCCCAGCCCGCTGCTTGGAAGAGCGTCCACCAACCGTCGCCGATGAGCATGTTTGAGAGCAACGCAACGAGAACGGCAAACGCTGCACCGCGCCGTGCACCAAAGTGAGCACCAACGAGAAGAGCGGCCACCGTCACCGGTTGAACGTTGGGGAACGGTTGCATCATCACGCGAAGTGCAGCCACCGATAACACGAGGGTGGCCAGGGCTGCAAGGGTGAGTCGGTGACTTCGACGACCAGAGAACAGGAAAACAAAGGCCGCCCCCACCATGAGCGTGTTCAAGAGAACATGCGCAAGTGGCGTGAGTTCAGGCCCGTGCACACCCATGGCTTGGAACATGAACCCTGCGAAGAGGGGCGCCCCCTTGAGGCTTACCTCCCTCAAGCAAGCCGCCAGACCAAAACTTCGTCGCTTTTCATCGGGGCCTCGTCAACGGCCAATGTTCCACGTTCACCGTTCTGCGTGTATTCCCAACCTGAAGCCGACGTGCCGTTGATGGAGACGAGATAGGTCCCGATGGCGGTGTCATCCAACTTCAAAGAAATCCCCAATTCCTCGGCGGCCGCTTGCGTGGCTTCAAGCACCGTGGCGTGCCCCACCAATCCGCCCGCCACGAGGGTTCCTTCTGGAAGCGTGAAGACAACAACTTGTGTTCCGAGCCAAGCCTCGGGCCATGTCGAATCCCATGCATCGTCCTGCGTCGTTTCAGAGGCAGAAGTCCAACGTTCGGACCACGAGGCCCCCAACGCAGGAAGCATGGCGACAGAGAGAATGAGGAAGGTCAACGAAAGGCAACGCCATGCCCACATGAGTTCGCCTCTTGAAGCCAAGAAAGCGACGCCCGAGAAAGCCAAGAGAAGGCTGAGGAGGGGAAAGAGCGCGGTGTCGGTGTTTTCGGCCACTCGTTGCGTGGGCATTTCGCCATCAAGAGCGAGAAGTACCCCCGCATCGTTTCCTAAATAGAGGCGCCCGTTGAACGCAGCGGGGGCGGATGTTCCGTACCCGTCAAAACTGGTGTTCACGGGGGACTCCAAAACGAGCGCTCCCCCCTCTTCAACGCGCACCGTCATCCAACCCTGTCCGGGTCCGTTAACCGGTGCGTGGAAAACCGTCGAAGCGGTCCAAGCCATTTCTCCGTTCACGGGACCCGGCAACGACGAAACGATCGCACACCGAGGTTCACATTTCACCGAAGTGATCCCACCGCTATCGGCGAAGACCCCCCCGCTTTCCGTTGAGAGCGGGAGGGCAGGCGAGGGGCCCAAGGCGGCTACTTCCTCCAAACCTCCGCTGCTGCGGTTGTAGGCCACCAGCACCGAGCCATCAAGCGTTTGAACGTGAAGCAGCAAGCGTTCGTCTACGAGGACAGGAGCATGACGCAATGCACCCGCTAACGTCGTAACATGTTCTGCGGTGCCGTTCCGATTCACCGACCAAAGTCGGCCAGACTCGTCTCCCAACCAGAACCCGTCCTCGGTGACAGCAACCCCGTTTCGCCAGCCCAAACCCGTCTGGGCCTCAAAATCAACCGTACCGTCCGCCAAACAATACCTGCCCACGCCTTGGCGAAGAGGAACCACGATGTGATCCCCGTCCACTGCCGGCGCTCCGGTGATCCCCCAGACATCGACCCAAGTCTCAACCGACCAAAGCACACGACCGGAGTTTCGCTCCAGCGCTTGAAAGGTTCCGTCCGTCCATCCGACCATCAAGAGTTCCGGCCAACTGCCGCAAACCCCCTCTCCGGACGGTAGAAGCACGAGCGGCGTCATGTCGTGTTGGGTGGCGTTGGGGTTGCCGTACCTCCATTCAACAATTCCCGTATGACTCACGGCAAGCACCTCTGGACGCTCTTCGTCCGTCCAAAAACCGGAGGTTCTCACGTAGACGCGGTCATCATCAACAACCGGTGCAGTCGTGATGTAACCCGGGCCGACATCCAATGTCCAAGCCGGAGAAGCGGTTTGAGCGACAGGCAACAAAAGGAGCAGGCAAAACATCGTGAGGGCCAACGAGGCGACCCGCATGCTGTGCTCACTCCATCGCTGCTTGGATAGCGGCCTTCAACAGGGCGCTGACCTCTTTGCCGTCAGCGCCACCAGCAGCCTGCATCACCACGCCCATCAAGGGTCCCATGGCGCCCATACCTCGTTCTTTGACGAAGTCGAGCCTGTCAGCGACGATGGCGTTGATCACATCGGCCAAACCACCAACGTCAGCAGGGGCTAAGTTATGCGCATCGCAATAAGCGGACAGGGTGGCGAGGGAGGCCGACTGGCCCGAATGATGTTCAACGACCCGATCGATGTGGTCCCGAGCAAGGTGCCCGTCTTCTTTGAGGCGCAGAACATTGGCGAGCAAGACCGGCGGTTCTTCATCGTGGGTCAGCAGCAGCGCCGCCCATGCCTTTGCGGGCAAGGAAGCAGCGTGCTCGCAAAAAGCATCGTCCAACTCACGCGCGAGCAACTGCTCGGCTTGGTCTGCGGAGACGGAGTAAGTTCCAAGTCGCTCAATTCGCTTGTCGTCCGACATCGGCAACGATTCGAGGACATGCTCCCATTGCGTTGCATTGAGCACTTGCGGTGGGACGTCGGTTTCAGGGTACATTCGAGAGCGTCCCGGCAAAGGGCGCATCGGCGAGGTGGTGCCGTCTTCAGGTGCACCTTTCTTGACGACCACGTTTCGGACTTCCTGCGGCGTGCGATGCCAAGCGAGGCGGGCGCGCGTCAAAACGGCCTCAAGCGCAAGACGCGCCTGCCAAGCAGGTGCGCAACACAGCACAAAGGCGTCCTCAGAACCAAGCTCAAGACCTGCCCGAACACGATTGACTTCGTCTTCCTCAATCCCGTAGGAGGGAAGCTCGTCGGCATGGAAGATGCCCTTGACACCAGCGAGTTTAGCAGCCCCTGCCAGTTCTCTACCGAGGCGGGGCAGCTGCGCGCCTTCGTTGTCGAGGGCTTTCTGACCGAGTTTCCCCAAGAGACCGGGCAACGGCAAAGCCATCATGACCGAACCTTGTGCGAGAGCGTCACGAACCATGCCCGATTCGGTGCCTTCGAAGACGTTCGTGACATCGTGGAGGGCAAGGGGCATGCATTCGCTCACCTTTCGGGCCACCGCCGCCTCCAACGCCTCCTCGTCGTCGTTGCGATTGGGTGGTAGCGGGGGCAGGCCAAGCGAGGCACGCAAGTCGTTTGCCAACCGGTAAAAATGCAGTTGCCGAGCCATTTCCAACCGGACAATGCGAGGTATCCATCCCAAGTCTTGACACCCTTTGATCTCCACTCGATCACCTGCAGCAATGGAGACGTTGAGGTCCTGACGAATGCTGCCCAAGCCACGACGAACGCGACGGGTTTGCCGAAGCACCCGACCCAAGGCCTTGGCCGTGGTTTTTGCATGGTCGGGAGAGACGATGTCGGGCGAAGTCGCGATTTCGATCAGAGGGAGACCAAGCCGGTCGAGGTTGTAGAGCACTTGTTGTCCGTTTGAAAGGTCGATCGTGTCCAATTTTCGCGCACTGTCCTCCTCGAGACAGACCACATCGATGCCGACATCCCCCTCCTCGGTTGACAGAACCCCGTTGGTTGCGATCAAGGACGTTCGCTGAAACCCGCTGGTGTTCGAACCGTCCACGACGGTCTTTCGCATGGTCTGAATCAACGAGACCGGGTGAGCCTTCAGCAGAGCGGAAACGGTGAGAGAAATTTCAACGGCGTCCTCATCCAGTGCCAGTGGAGGTGCTTCGTCCAGTTCGATGAGGCCGGCGTTGGGCGATTGAACGTACACAAAGCTGCGGTTGCGCTTGGATTCGAACCTCGCTGCGACGTCGATGGCTCCACCTTCACCCCGGGAGGCTCGAAGGCGCCGCTCGTACCGGGGCCAATCCTCTGGAAGGGTGTCGACGGTGATGTCGTACAGTTCGCCGCTTTGACGCGAATGAAGTTTGCCTGTTGCAAGTTGCTGATGCACCTCAATGCCGCACATGAAGCCCAATTCGGATGGAATCAAACTTTCCGCCCGCTGAACATCGCCTTTGGGTTCATCGGCCATGAGACGGGGACGGGCTCACCCTTCATGAGCACCTCGCTTGATTGAGGATTAAACGACTTGAAGTGTCTCGTAACCACCTGGACGCATCATGCGGCCGTCACGGCACAGCTTGTCGATGATGTCCTCTGCTTTTGCCCGAGGGATGTCTCGCCGCTCTGCCTCATTGAGGACCGCCAACAAGTCGGCATGGTTTCCGCTCTCGTTTTGGAGCAAGGACACCGTGTCGAGGATGAACTTCTCTTGGTTGCGAACGGTGCCTTTCTTCCCGGATTCAATGGTTGTCAAATCGAAGTTTTCGCCCATCAACTCGTGACGCCAGGTCTCGGTCAAGCGGATGGCACGATCGGCATCTGCCACCGTAGCGATGTCGGTCAAGCGAATTCGTGCACTTGCCTCTGCGAGGCGAGACAGCGCCTCAAGTGAACGGGCCGTGATGGCGACGCTATCGAGCGATTCCCCGCCTTTCTTTCGGGTAGCGACGTAATAGGCGACGATTTTTTCCCGGGCCTCATCGTTGAGTTTTGGATGGAAATTTCGCTTGGAGAAGGCCACGTACTTGCGAAGAACATCGCGCGAAAGATGCGTGTACTTCCCGTCTTTCGTGGTGATGGATTTCTTGGCTGCTGAAGCCCGTGAAGGATCGGGGATGGTCCCCTCGCTCACCAACAGTTCGCTGCTTCCCTCGACACGGGTGTTGATGATGTGCTGTGCAATTTTTTCGTCGCTGGTTTCGTCGGGCGTGTCCGTCAGCAGCCAGATGATGTCAAAACGAGAGATAAGCGGCGGGGCGAGGTTGATTTGTCCCGTGAACGGAACATCGCTGACCGGCTGGAACCGTCCACTGGTGGGGTTCGCGGCCGCAAGAACAGCGCATCGAGTACGCAAACTGGCGTTGATGCCCGCTTTTGAGATGGAGATGGTTTGCTGTTCCATCGCTTCGTGCATGCTCGACCGGTCAGCATTGTTCATTTTGTCAAACTCGTCAATGGCCGCCAGCCCGAGGTCCGCCAGCACCAAGGCACCCGCTTCAAGCGTCCATCGACCGTCAGCGGCAGCATCTTGTACGGCTGCGGCGGTCAACCCCGCTGCAGAAGCGGATTTCCCAGAAGTGAAACGTCCCCGGGGTGAAATGGTGGACATGTAGTGCAAGAGTTGGGATTTCGCGACTCCGGGGTCGCCCATGAGCAAGATATGGATGTCGCCCCGGTTCCGAGTGCCGTCTTCATTGACTTGCGCCTCGCCGCCGAAGAGTTGCAACATCAACGATTCCTTGACCCGCTCCATCCCGAAAATCGAGGGGGCGATGCTTCGAATGAGCATATCGTAGACTTCCGGGTCTCGTGCGATGGTTTTGATCTCCGTCTCCTCTTCCTCGGTGATGACGATTTCCTCAAGGGGAATGTTTTGCCGTTCAAGCGAGTGAATGCGGAGGAAGATGTCGAAGACTGGCGTGTCTTTTCCACCCTTGCGCTGAGACCGAATGAACAGTACACCGTTGGCTTTGACCCGGTCGCCTGGGTTCAAACGTCCGGCCAAATCTTGCTCGGCGATGCAAACAATACGCTCGGGTTGGATGCCGCCTTTCATTTGCTCGGGGAGCTCTTGAAGTTCGATGAACTGTGAGTTGATAAGGTGCGAGGATTGTTGATGAAGAAGGAAGCGGGTCTGCCGCTTCGGACGGCCACAGCCGCCTTCAATCTGCGAGCATTCAAGAGGCTCGATGAGTTCCTGCTCGTTGGGTTGTTTGATCTCCATCACGTGACCGCACGCAACGCACTCAAACACGGCCGTGTAGAGGCGAGGGCGAACGCCTGAGATTTTCGTGGTCACGGCGTCGATGGCGATGAGACGATCGATGTCACCAGCCCGAAGTTGGGAAACCGTGCGGACTTGGTCAGGAGGAAGGTGAACGATTCGGACAAAGGGAAGGATGCTGCCTGCACCGATATCAAGCATGAATTGTTGAAGCGCATCGTTGGCCGCATCGAAGTGCAAATCGGGTTTGGCGAGGATGTCTTGGGCGAACTCGTGGTCGTAACCTTCCACCTCCCGATAAGAGACATCGAGCGATTCCGTGTCAGGCCACAACTTTGACAGGTTGTGAATGGCTTCGGAGTATTTGTCCTGCAGCAGCGAGGTCCATCTCGCTGGAAGGTCAAATTCCTGAATCGCTACCATGATGAGAACCGCCGGGCGTTGAACAACATTGGCGACGCCATTTAATGCTTCTTGACCTCAAAGTGGACCCCTTGATTTCCACTGGAGAATAATGGATGCTCAAGCCTCGCTTATCTCCGAAAACCGATGACGAGTGGAACCTCGCCAAACGAAAGAGTCCATGTAGTGTCAACCGCAGGTCATTCCATGAAAGTGACCTTTGCGCACGGCCTTTGGAGCGGCCCCGACAGCAGCAAGGCTGCCTGGATGCGAAGCCAGGGCTGGGATGTGGTGGCCATCGACATGCGGAAGTTTGGCTGGGACCAAGCGAGTCAGACAAAGGCCGTCTTGGAAACCATCGACAACGAAGGGCCGTTTGACCTGCTCATCGGCTCCTCCTTCGGTGGTTTGGCGACCGCAAACGCGGCTGCTCAACGCCCCGACCTCGACCTACGCCTCCTCTTGCTCGCCCCCGCATTTGGGTATCCAGAGCTCGTATCTGCGACGCTGGGGGGAGCGGGGATGCAAGCGTGGGAAACCAACGGGACGCATGCATTTCACCCGCCGGGTTGGGACGAGGAAATTGTGCTTCCTTGGTCGTTTTTCGAAGCCTGCCGTCCGTTGGCTTGGCCGGATTTACCGCACCCAACGGTGATTTTACACGGCACCGAGGACGATGTTGTTCCCCTCAAAAACAGCCTGCTCGCTGCCGCAAAGAACCCGGGCGTTCACGTTGAAGAGGTTGTTGATGGGCATCGGCTTCACGCCAGCTTGCCCCACCTTTTGCCGCTCTCGGACCGCTTGCGAAACGCGTCCTCATAGAGCGGTTTCTTCATGAGACGGCTTGGTGTGGGCACATCCATGAGCAAGTCGATGGACTACGCCAGCGCAGGGGTTGACATTGACTTGGAGGGCTCGGCAGTCGCCTCCCTCATCGGGGCATTGTCCTCCAGCGTTCGTCGTCCAGGCACACCCGGCGCCCCCGTGGATTTGCCCGGTGGCTTCGGTGGCCTCATCGAGTTCGGAGACAACTTGCTCGCCCTTGCAACCGACGGTGTTGGGAGCAAGTTGCAGATCGCCACCTCGCTCAAACAATGGAGTGGCGTTGGTATTGACTGCATGGCGATGAACGTCAATGACCTCCTTTGCGTGGGCGCTGAACCCATCGCCTTCGTTGATTACGTCGCCGTTCCAAAACCCGACCCCGCCGTGCACGCTGCCCTCGGTGCGTCCCTTGCCGAAGCCTGTCGTCAGGCTCGTGTGACCCTTGCGGGGGGAGAAACGGCGTCCTTACCCGGTATCGTCACGGAACTCGACCTCTCCGGCACCGCCCTTGGCTGGTTGCCCAAAGGTGAAGCCATCACGGGTGAACACCTCGCTGAGGGGGACGTGCTCATCGGCCTCCCGTCATCGGGCATCCACTCCAATGGCTATTCCTTGGTTCGCCGAATCGTTGAACACACGGGAAGCGATTACACCCAGCCTGCACCCTTTGACGCCACCCACCCCAACCGAGAACTGGTTCGATGGAAAGACGGTAAGACAACGTTGGGTGAAGTGGTGCTGAACCCCACGCGAATTTACTGCGACCCGGTGGTGGATTTGCTTCAAGCAGCCCGCGGAGACGCTCCGTTCACCATCACCTCCATTCACGGCATCTGCCACATCACGGGCGGCGGTTTGTCCAACCTCCTACGGCTTCATCCTTCATTGGGATGGGACATTCACAGTCCCCTCCCAGTTTTGCCGGAATTCACCTGGTTGCAGCATGCAGGAGGTGTCGAAGACCGAGAGATGTACCGCACCTTCAACATGGGAATGGGTATGGTGCTCGCCGTGGCGGCCAACGAGGCAAAAGACGTGTTGGCTTGGCTTCAAGAACGCATGACGGGAGTGGCCATCGTTGGCCATGTCACCGATGACGGTCACCGTGTCAAGCATGCACTGGAAGGTGTTGAATTCACGCATTACTGAGGCCAAAAACATCGGTGCGGTCATGAGGGAGGGGCCCATCGTCGCTTCGTGGACGAAGCGGAGACCCCCGAAGTTGCCCCCGGCCATTTGTGGCTGGAGGGCAAGACCTTGGTCCATTTACGGCACGATCAAGAGCGCCCCACACACATGCCCAGAGGCCCCGCTAAACGAACCGGGGCCGGCTTCCTCAACCCGGCGATGGCGCCG
This sequence comes from Candidatus Poseidonia sp., assembly GCA_030827475.1. Taxonomy (GTDB): domain Archaea; phylum Thermoplasmatota; class Poseidoniia; order Poseidoniales; family Poseidoniaceae; genus Poseidonia. The sequence goes on along the minus strand of JAUREJ010000030.1, from coordinate 9,684 downwards.
GCCCGAACCCGTTCGGTTCTGCTGATGGCGGATGCCCTCGAGCACGATTGGCTCATCAAACCCGACCAACCTCTTCGCGCCCTCGACGCTTTGTGCGCAACGGGCGTACGTGTTCGACGGTGGCGAAACGAAATTCCCGAGGCCCATCAGAACCGGTTGCGCATCACGGCCAACGACCTCGACGTCTTCGCCTTGGATTGGTTAAAACGGTCCCACCACGCTTACCCTCCAGCAAAATCTGTCGACCACGACCCCGAGGACGACCGATACCAACGACCGGGCACGGGAGAGATGAACAACGGTATCTACACGATGCAAAACGACGCCCGAGTGACGCTTCTTGAAGCCGGGTATCAATGGGTGGATTTGGACCCCTTTGGGTCGCCCGTGAACTTCCTTGACGCGGCCATTCAGGGCCTCGCCCGCATCGGCTTTTTGGAAGTCACGGCCACCGACACGGCTGCACTGACGGGGTCCAGTCAGGGCTCCCAATTTCGCCGCTACGGTGCAAAGGGGATTGTGGACAGTTATGCTCATGACGATGCTGTTCGCGTTTTGCTTGGGCTGGTGGCCACAACAGCAGCACGGCATGACAGGGCGGTGGAGCCGGTCCTGGCCTTGTTTGACGGACACCATGTCCGACTCAGCGTGAAGGTGCGACGCAGCCGAGAAGACGCATCAACCGTGCTCGATTCCATTGGCTGGCGCATTCGTGATGAAGACGGAACCTACCGCTTCATTCAGCACCCCACACCGGAAGAGGTCGAGCGGGGGAGCGGCCCGCTTTGGGTCGGCCCGCTATGGAATGCGCAAATCGCCGGGCGTATGACTGAAGAGCGGGTTTTGGCTGTTTGCAGCCCTTCAACAGAGGAGCTGAACGCCGCCAAAGAACGCGGCTTGATCTGGGAAGAAAGTGACAGCGAGTATGCAGCAAGAGAGCTGCGCCGCAGCGTACGTTACATTTCGGAAGCGGCGGTCCTGATGGGGAAGGACCACGTGTTGTATCACATGGACGACCTTCCCAACATGGCGGGTACCGGACAGGCACCAAAGATGGAAGCCTTGTTTGAGGCGATCAGAGAAGCCGGCTACAGCGCCGCTCGCCTCCCTGACATCGACCCCTTCGTGGTGACCGACGCACCGCACGATGTCGTGGTGCAATGTGTACGCGAGCGCTGTCAGCTTTGACCGAGGCTCGAAGGTACGTCAAACGCAAAGCCAACCTGTTCTTCGGACCATGACCAGAGTTGTTTTGCGTCCTCTTCGTTGGTCGCCCGTGAACTGATGTTCGCTTTTCCAGTCCAGCCCCACGCTTCAAGCGGCCCCACCGGACCCCAATAGGGATGGAGCAGCGCATCGGGTTCGGTAGCAGCGTACAGGGTGGGGGCTGCACCCCGCTGGGGCGAGAGCGCCACGTTGTTGAGCATGCGCCATATCAACGAGTGACGTTGAAGCGAAGTGTTGGCATAACCGGGATGGCTGCAAATCGAGACAACCCGGGATCCTGCTGCCTTCAGTCGGCGAGACAATTCCAAACCGAACATCAAGTTCGCTAATTTGCTGCGACCGTACTGCCCCCACTTGTCGTAGCGTTTTCCTTCCCCGTGCATGTTCTCGAGATTCAGGCGACCCATGGTGTGGGCAATGCTTGAAACCGTCACAATTCGGGGCTCGTCTGCCTTTTCCAAATGAGGCAAGAGATGGGCGGTGAACGCAAAATGCCCCAAGTGGTTGGTGCCAACCTGCAATTCAAAGCCGTCTGCCGTGGTACCTCTTGGTGGGATCATCACCCCAGCATTGTTGATGAGGATGTCGAGATGGGGTGCACTCGCCATGAAGGCAGTGGCTGCTTGTTTCACCGAATTCAAATCTGCAAGGTCGAGGTCCAGGGTTCGGACATTTGCTTCAGGATATTGAGCCTTGATTCGGGAGGTTGCATCAGCGGCTTTCGCTTGGTTGCGGCATGCAAGAACGACCTCAGCCCCTTTTCCAGCGAATTCCTTTGCCATCTCCAACCCGATGCCGGAGTTGGAGCCGGTGATGAGAACGACCTTGTCGTGTTGTGGTTTGGTGTCGGTAAGGCGCCATTTCAAGCCGATTCTTTTTCCCACGATGTTCCCTCATTTACGGCTGATTTCGACCTCATCGTCAGCCGAACGACGGGTCGATATCCGTAATGTTCTCGTCCTCGGGAGCAGGCAACAGTTGTGAAGCGCTTTCGATGATGTCGCGAACCGAGTCTTCGATGGAGCGGGCGTTTTCGAGCAACTCCGTGAGCGGAATGTCGAGACCGGTCAAATCGCTCACCGCTTCAACCGCCAATGCGGCTGCACGGGCATCAGGATACATCGGGCTGGCCTCGGAGAGAAGAGCGGTGATGTCGATGCCGAGACGGTCGCCTTCGCCGAGCAAGAACCCCGTGATGCCCGCAACAACACCTTGCTGAATGGGTTCGATGTCAAGCCCTTTCAAACGCTCTCGTGCGACCGGAATCGACCCCACGCCAAACAGTTCCCCGTTGCTCAATTCCTTTTCAGGACGCGTCAAGCCGTCGATGATGATCAGCCGGTCAAATCCGCCCTTGGTGAACCATTCAAGCACCGTCGAGGCGAACATGATGTCGGTCTCGTTCCCAAACTGTATCTCGGAAGTAAACACACCAACGCCTTCGCCCTGGTACACGCGGACGGGGTGTTTGGGAACTTCGTTGTGAATGAGGGCCACGGCTGGAAAGTCCTTGTGCATGACCGTACCGAGTTGATTCAAGCCCAGCGTTTTGATGATGTGGGACGTGGCGATAACGCCAACCATGCCCGCCGTGGTAAAGCCGCAAATGGCCACGCCCCCGGTCCGAGGGTCGGCGTCTTGGTGCAAGACCAAAGCGTAGGCTTGCAGGTTCGCATCCATTTCAGCCCCTCCAGTAGCAAGCCAACCGCTGACCCGTGAAAAGGCTCACGGCGCATTCATTCTTCCCAAACCGCCCAGTCGTCCCAGCCTTCTTCGCGGTACCACCAAACGCCGTCTTCATCCTCCCACCACTCCGTACCGTTTTCATCGACGGTGATGCCGTCGCCTTCGGTTCCTTCGTGTCCTTCTTCAACCTCAGCGTGTTCGGTTTCGGAGGAAATGAGGTCCTCAGCGGTTGCACCAAATTCAAACGCATCAGCACGGCTTCCGAGGGTCGGTGAACTGGCCAGTCCCTCCGGTGCAGCTTCATGGAGGTCCTTGCCTTCTTCTTTTAATTCTTCAAGGGGTTTTACGGAGGCAAGATCGACACTGGAGACACTCTCGGCTCGGCTGGTGGGTGCTTCTTCCATCGCCATGCCGTAGTAGTCCTCATCGTCCTCGTCGTCAAGCAAACCGTCTCGGTTGCTTCGAATGTACAGCACGCCACCGACAACGGCCAAAACGGCAATGAAAACTCCCAAGCCGACCACGACCGGAGTCATCGCGCTCGAGGCTTCGTCTTGAGGTGGATTGAGGTCATTCCCGTCCACCGTCGGCATCTCACCGAGCGTCCATACAATTTCTCCCTCCGTGGATGCCACCGGTTCTGTCATGGTGTCACAAGCGTTGTCGCCGAAGTCAAGACAGGAGAGATAGACGATGTAGCCTTCACCCTGCAGACCCGGGAACATGCCTTCTGTTGGGCCGTTTCGGACCAATGAGAACGTAAGGTCAACTGTACCGTTGGCCTCTGCAGTGAGCGATGGCGTATTGCCATCTGCTTCGTTGTGCACCAGTTCAATAGCGGGTGGCGTGCCCGGAATGACCTTCCATGCAAGTGTAACCATCACGTCGAAGGGGTTCGGGTTGGTGACCGTACAGGTGATGAGAACATCCGTAGCGTTGCTGTCCCATTCATAGGTAGCCGTCCCGCATTCAACGGTAGCGGGGAGCGTGACATCGGGGAAGGGCGGCTCGTTCGTGGTGTTGGTCTCGTTCGTGGTGTTGGTCGTGTTTCCTTCAACAAACGGTGCAGCCTCGAAAGCATAGGTGACCTGCATACCGTCAACGTGGTAATCGGGTGCTTCGCTATCAAAGAAAAGAGTCAGCGTGCCGTCATAGGCTCCCAATCCGGCGATGGACATCTCGTTGCCTCGCACCTCCGCCATCCCGGAGCTTGCCGTCAAACCGTCATCGGTCAGGGCTTCCCAATAGGCTTCAGCGTTGGCAAGTGCGGTCTGTTGGGTGATGTCTGGAGTCGTCACGGAAAACACCGTGGAGAACTTTTCGTCATCATCGAGTTCGATTACGCTTGGGCCCGAAATGATGAGCGGGATCGTCCCGTAGGCCTCCGTCGTGTTGGAAGAAGCCCCCAGCGGTTGTTGGGTCGGGTCTTGGTCGTATCCTGCGAACACGACCTTCAGTTCCATCTGGCCAACAGCGGCGATGGGGCCCAAGTCCGAGAATTTTGCAAGATCGAGGGTCGCATGACCGGTGGCGTTGGTGAGCATTGAGGCGTTGAATTGTCCCGATGCCCCAACCACATTCAGCACGAGGGTTTGATTGGGAAGTCCCAAGCCATCTTGATGCAAGTACGCCTCGACCAGAAGGCTTTCGCTGCGGGCGACCAACAAACGGTTGACAGAGGCCTCGTCGGCAAACGACGTGTAACTCACCTCGAGGCTTGTTTCCAAAGCGGTGTTGTTTCGCGTGTAGACCGGCCCCAAGGCCGTAACGTTCATCGAGGCATTTCCGTACTGGTCGAAACCGACCACGGCGACGTAGTACGGTGAACCGTCGGTGAGGTCTTGTCCTGACCCGTCCTGCGCGACTTGGAGTGCGTAGGTGGTTCCGTTCGTCGTCGCTGCTGCATTTATCCCTTGGATGGAGGAGAAGTTGGTCGGGGAGATGAAAATTCGATGCTCAACGATTGACGCATCGCCTTGGCCCCACGTGATGCTCATCACGCCGCCCGTATCGCTAAGAGCATCGCTGGCGGCAACATTCGGCACGAACGATTTCGGCAAGGGATAGGGAACAACGACCTCGAGCGGGAGGGAAAGGTTGCTCGTCACGCCGAAATCGTGGACGCTTCGGACCCAATAGGTCCAAGCATCCCCGGGTTGAACACTGACATCGATGGTGCTGTTCGCCACCGAGGAAGCGTAGGCTGGCTGGGTGATGTCTGGGGTTTGACCCGTAGTCTCACGGTACACCACGAAATTCAACACATCATCACCAAACTCGGTGAGGTTCTGCCACCCAATGACAACCCGGTCGGGTTGAAGATCGGTCAGGCTCAGGACAGGGGTTGGAGGAAGCGCGATGTTCGGCGCGCCGGCTTGATAGACGACCGTTGGGTCATGGAGGACAAAACTTCCGTCTTGCGAGGTCGTGAACGTAAACGGAACGGGAAGTGTTCCACTGCCTGCGGTCATTTTTTGATTGAGTGCATTGCTGAGGTTGCTCGTCACGTGAGGGTTTGTGTTGACAAGGAAGCTCGCGAGGTAAACCACATCGAGGGAGGAGAAACCAAACGTGCCCGCTGTAATCGCTTGCATGGTCATGTTCACTTCCGTCATTTCAATGCCGTAGGCATCGGAGGTGTAGTTCAATCCTGGCAGGATAGCGTTCAGCGAATCCGTCCACGAGCCAGAGGTGTCCACAACAACGAGCGGTTGGAGCCCGTTGCCTCCGTTTCCGGCGTAGCCAAGGGCTTCGACATCGGCTTGCCCGTTCTGGTCAACATCGTAGCCCACACGATGGTAGGCCGATACGAACACCCCTTCTTGATTACCTTCGCCGGCGAGCACGATGTGCTCCATGATGCCGTCGCCGTCAAGGTCACCCAAGAACACCGCACGAGGAACCGTCCAAGGCTCGAGGACGCTGGCGGTGAATTGGCTGACGCGGTTGGTGTACTGGTTGTTCCCAAATCCACCCGTCGAGATGTTTCTGACAGTGAGGTTTCCGTCAAGGGTTGTCGTGTTGCCGTCTGGGTTGCCCATGTTGGGCTGCAACAAAGACACACCGCCAATCAAGTCGTGGTTCAAAACGGTGGCGTTGGTCAGACTGACCACGATGTTGTGGTTGTCTCCGCTCCAGCCGCCGGCCGTGGTTTTCGTGATGGAGCGGTGTCCGGCTGATCGAGATGCGAGAATGTCCAAATCCCCGTCACCGTCAAGGTCAGCGACGATGGCATCGGAGGAGATGTCCGAAATGCTGCTTGTCCCGACGGCAAGGCTGTTGCTCGCGTAAAACACTTCGGTGCCGTCGTTGTTCACGTCAACGGCGATCATGACAGGGAGGTTCCCTACGCCGTTGAAATGGTCAACAAGCAGAAAGTTGAGGTTTGCAGCATTTTGGGTCCCTTGTTGGAGGATGGTCTCGTTGTCTCGCTCAGAGAATCCGTTGGTGCGAGTATCAAAGTCGGCATAGGCCACCTTTCCGTTGGTTTGCACCGTGACCATCTGATCTGCTCCAACGCCAGTGAAGTCGATGAACGCCAGATCGCGAATGGCTGCGGAGAGGCTAACGTTGACTTGGGGTGTAAACAACCCGCTCGTCCCGTTGAAAAAGTGAATGCAAAGTTTCCGGTCGCTCGCTGCATGATTGATGACATCGTCGAAACCGTCGCCGTTAAGGTCGGCGGCAAAGGTTTCCGTGACGTTGTCGCACGTTGACTCCCAAGGGCTCAAGGAAACGCCGACGGTCGAGTTGTACGAGAGTATCCTAAACGCCGGTCCAACGGTGAACGATGTGGTGTTGTTGGTCATCGAACTCATGTTGGCGTTTTGTGAAAACAGAACGGCGTCGTCCCAACCGTCGCCGTTGGTGTCGCCAACCGCAAACTCGTGAATGAAACCCGTGTCGAAGAAGCCTCCAGAAAGCGTCGGCGAAAAATTGATCCCTATTGAGGCGGAGGAAACCGTTGCGCCGTTGGGCACGTAAAACGAAGGCGAAGAAGGCATGGATTGGTTGAGGCTTGCAGGTTGAATGCCCACCGTTGCTGTAGTCGACCCGCTGGTGAACTCGTTCTGTTGTCCGAGATGTCCATAACCGGTTTGATTGAAATCCCATTCGGGCAAGCCGTCCTGATTGATGTCCAACGAAACGGTTCCTGGCGAGGAACCGCTTGAATCCGGTTTGATGAAGAACGAGGCGGAGGTGACGGTGGTGTTTCGTGTGAGTTCAAAGCCGACGGCGCCGTGCTGGCCCGAAACAACGGCCACGGTCTCTTCTGCTGAACCCGAGGAAAACGTGGTGACGGTCCCGCCTTGGGCTTGGGCGAGAAACACCGACCATGCAGGAGCGAGAAACAAAAAGACGAGCAAGAAGCCAAGGAACTGACGTCGGTGCATGGAGAACCCCTGCGTTCTTGTGGTCGCCCACCTCTTTTGTCGGTTTCGCCTTCTTGAATGCTTTTTTTGGCGAGAAATGTATCATTTTTCTCAACATAATGTTATGAATGATTGGAATACAAAAGGGTCTGAGGGCGTGAAGATTGAGGTTTACCGTTCAAGCAGGCGAAGTCGAAATCGACCTTGAGGGTGCATCAATTCAAATTGACGAGCAAATCGCCCAATTGAAAACCGAACATACGTGGACGGTGCTTCTCGAACGCATCCGAGAAGCGAGAGAACATGCCCTTGAAGCCGCTGTGACGGCTGCTCGCGAAGCTGGGCTGCCCGAACGTGGCTCAGCATTCCGAGCGCTCCTTGAGAATTGTGCACTGAACCGAAAACCCGACCAAGTGCTCGGTGCGATCCACTATTTGCGAAACGTCGAGGGCATTGAAGACAGCCCCCCCCGTGTGGTGAACGATCTCTTCGAGGATGCGGGTATTGACCCGCCTGGAAATCTGTCTCTCTACCTCAACCGCCTGAAGGAACGGAATTTCCTTGAGGTCCCAGATGGAAAAGAGGACAAAAACCGATTCGCAATCCTTACACCCGAAGGCCAAGCCCATCTTGACAAGCGCTCCGGCGCCTGAGTTGGTTGCATGGTGATGTCCGGTGGGGGTCAAGGCGACCCACGTGACGATGAAACAACGGCTGAGCAAGCACAAGTCATCGACCTCTCGTATCAAAACCATACGAAAGCCGTCTTTCGCAAAGGGCGGCACACGGGCTCATCGTTTCGACGAGCCATTCTTGACGAGGCCGACTTGACGGAGGGCGACTTTACACGGTGCGACTTCCGTCGTGCATCGATGGTGGAAGCAGACCTCATGAAATCTGCTTTTGACAACTCCGATTTTCGAGGAGCAGACCTCCGAAAAGCACGCCTCAACCTCTCGAACTTCAAAAACTGCAAATTTAAAGGCGCAGATCTCCGGGGCATTCGTGGAAAATACGCGATTTGGCAGGGCAGCGATTGGTGGAACGCGACCATGGATGACGACCTTCGCAAGGCCTTGGCCAAAAAATGGCCTCGGCCCTCTCAAGCCTCTTCTTGAAGCAAAATGACCTTTGGTTGCAAGGCCAAACGCGCCCTTGCATTCAACAAGGGCAAGGCTGCTACTGCGAGACACAACCCCATCACCGTTCCACAAAGGTACACCCAAATTTCAAACGTCAGCACCAGGGCTTCACCGAGATGTGTCCCGGCCGAACGGTTGATGATGATGCTTCCCCATACACCACCAACCAAACCCAGCAACGCACCTCCTACTGCAATTTGAGCCCCGAGGCGGCGCAATTTGTACAAGAAGGGGGCGCCGATGAACAACGCCAACGCTGCACCCCAAAGCGACACGCTTCGGATGAAATAACCGTTGTCCGCACGAACTTGGTCTTCAAAGTCCCGACATTGCTCAACGGTGGTTGGCTCGCCTTCCTGATTGTTGGGAGTTTTCAAGAAGACTTCAATCTCCTCATCCGACAGCCCCGATTGGTGCAACTGCCAGTCCTGCCACGCCATGCTGGCCACGAGCAATGACCCGAGGAAGAGGAGAATTGCGATGTTCTTCGGTCCACGAAGGTCGGGGCGGACGGCGAACGTTTTCTGTGAATTCAATCCTCTTCCTCCGCTTCAAAATGCTTCTCAAGGCCGGCCCGTATGTCGTCCGGGAGCGGGAGTTTGTCCATCGAATCCATGTCGACACAAACCGTGGTTTGCCGTGACGACCAAACCAAGGTTCCGTCTTGGTTGTAGAACATGTATCGCCATGCCAACGAGGTGGTGCCGATGTGTGGGACGGTGATGCGTGCGGTGATGGTATCGCCGTAGCGAAGCGGATGATGGAACGTAGCGTCGACATTGAGCACGGGAAACCCAATACGGCGTTCGTACAACACATGGGGGTAAGTTTGGCCGCAAATGAAAGGCCAGGTGGCTTCGAAGAACCGGTGAGCGAGGTCGAAAATTCGCGGGTAATAGGCAATGTTTGCAAGATCCACCATTGAAAATTCAACGGTGCGTTCCAACTCAAGAACCATGGTTGGGCGAGGCACACCTCGCCAATGAACCCTTGTGCTGCGACACGGTCAGTCACCCTCGCGCTTATATTGGGGTGGCGATTGGGGCGAAGCGGCCCTATAGTGTAGCTTGGATATCACAGAGGCTTGCGGAGCCTCGAACCCGTGTTCGAATCGCGGTGGGGCCGCCACCTTTCATTCAAGCCCAAGCGCGCTGGCGAACTTGCTCGTCCAGACGCATGATGGTCTCGGCCTGGGACTCGGAGACCTGCTCATCGTAGAAGGTGTAGATTTCGTGGGGATTGTAATCTGAACTTTC